>USNC01000267.1 GCA_900555915.1 uncultured Porphyromonadaceae bacterium
GGCAGCGTCAGATGTGTATAAGAGACAGTGGGACACCAGGTGATTTCGCTGGCTTACGGAGCCCGCACCTTCAAGATGAAATTCGGACATCGCGGCGGTAACCACCCCGTGAAGAACCTCGAAACGGGCAAGGTCGAGATCACGAGCCAGAACCACAGCTTTGCGGTCGATACGGAGTCGCTGAAGGGCACCGGACTGACCCTTACGCACCTGAATCTGCTGGACGATACCGCCGAAGGCGTCGAATGCCGCGCCGATCGGATTTTCAGCGTCCAGTATCATCCGGAGAGTGCGCCCGGTCCGCAGGACAGCACCTATTTGTTCGATAAGTTTATCAAAATGATGGAGGAGAGTCAAAATGCCTAAGAGAACGGATATCAAGAAAGTGATGGTGATCGGCTCCGGGCCGATCGTGATCGGACAGGCTGCAGAGTTCGACTACGCCGGCACCCAGGCCTGTCTGGCACTGCGCGAAGAGGGATACGAAGTGATTCTTGTCAATTCCAATCCCGCCACGATCATGACCGATACCGACATTGCCGACAAGGTCTACATGGAACCGCTGAAACTTGAGTATGTAGCGAAAATCATCAGGTTCGAACGTCCCGACGCGATTGTGCCGGGGCTTGGCGGGCAGACCGGGCTCAACCTTGCCGTGCAGCTTGCGAAGAAAGGAATTCTGGAGGAATGCGGAGTCGAGATTCTCGGCACATCTTTCAAGAGCATCGAGCAGGCCGAAGACCGCGAACTATTCAAGGAACTCTGCATAAGTCTCGGCGAGCCGGTGCTTCCCTCCGAGATAGTCGAAAGTATAGAGGACGCCGTGAAAGTGGCCGGAGAGATAGGCTATCCAGTGGTGCTCCGTCCGGCGTTCACGCTCGGCGGCACCGGTGGCGGATTTGCCGACAACGAAACCGAACTGAGGGAACTGATGCGCAACGCGCTCGCCCTATCGCCGGTGCACCAGGTGCTCGTGGAGAAATCGATCAAGGGCTACAAGGAGATAGAATACGAGGTGATGCGCGACAGCAACGACACCGCCATCACCATCTGCAACATGGAGAACGTAGACCCAGTCGGCGTCCACACCGGCGACTCGGTGGTGGTGGCTCCGAGCCAGACGCTCACCAACAAGGAATACCAGTTGCTCCGCGACTCCGCCCTGCGCCTGATCCGCGCGCTGAAAATCGAAGGAGGCTGCAATGTGCAGTTCGCTCTCGATCCGCTCTCGTTCAACTATTATATAATCGAGGTCAACCCCCGCGTGTCGCGCAGCTCCGCCCTCGCATCAAAGGCCACGGGCTACCCGATAGCAAGAGTGAGTGCCAAGATAGCCGTCGGCATGACGCTCGACGAGATACAGATAGCCAACACTCCGGCAAGTTTCGAGCCTGCACTGGACTATATCGTCACGAAGATAGCGCGTTTCCCCTTCGACAAATTCAGCGAGGCCTCCAACATTCTCGGCACCCAGATGAAAGCCACCGGCGAGATCATGAGCGTGGGCCGCACCTTCGAGGAGTCGCTGCTCAAGGGGATACGTTCGCTTGAAGCTGGGGCCTACCATCTCTATTCAAAGAAATTCGAAGACGTACCGACCGAAGAGATCCTCGACTACATAGTGGAGGGACGCGACGACCGGCTTCTTGCCATCGCTACCCTGCTCCGACGCAAAGTGGCACTCTGGCATATCTTCGACCACACCGGCATCGACCTTCTCTTCCTTGAGAAGATCAACAACATCATCAAGATGGAATGGGCCATAGGAGAGGCAAAGGAACTTGACGCAACCCTCCTCCGGGAAGCGAAGCGCATGGGCTTCAGCGACAGGTTTATAGCTCATATCCGCGGAACGGAGGAAGAGGAAATATGCAATCTGCGCAAGAGCATGGGGATAGTGCCCGTCTACAAGATGATCGACACCTGTTCGGGCGAGTTCGACTCCTACGTGCCATATTTCTACAGTACCTATGAGGAGGAAAACGAATCGGTGGTGAGCGACCGCAAAAAAATCCTTGTGCTCGGCAGCGGCCCTATAAGAATCGGCCAGGGTGTGGAGTTCGATTATTCCACCGTGCATGCCATCAAGACCATACGAGAGCAGGGCTACGAGGCGATCATCATCAACAACAACCCGGAGACAGTCTCGACCGACTACAGCATCTCCGACAAACTCTACTTCGAACCGCTCACGGTGGAGGACGTGATGAACGTCATAGACCTTGAGAATCCCGACGGAGTGATCGTGACACTCGGCGGACAGACGGCCATCAACCTCGCCGCCCCTCTTGCAAAGCGTGGAGTGAGGATAATCGGCACCGGTATCGAGGCCATAGACAGGGCTGAAGACCGCAAGCATTTCGAACGCATCATGCGCGAGACCGGCATTCCGCAGCCTACCGCAGAAGCCGTCACCGACATAGAAAGCGGAGTCAGAGCCGCCGAGAAGATCGGATACCCGGTGCTTGTGCGCCCCAGTTTCGTGCTCGGCGGCCGCGCCATGCAGATCGTGGGCAACGAGCAGGCCCTTCGGCATTATCTTCAGAACGCCGTCGACATCTCAGACCACTCCCCCGTGCTCGTCGACAAATACATAATGGGAAAGGAACTCGAGGTAGACGCCATCTGCGACGGCACCGATGTTCTTATCCCCGGCATCATGGAGCATGTGGAGAAGACCGGCATCCATTCCGGCGACTCCATCTCGGTATATCCGACATTCAGTGTCAGCGAGAATGTGCGGCGCACCATTGTAGACTACACTGTCAAACTCGGTCTGGCCATAGGCATAGTGGGTCTTTACAACATACAGTTTATCGTCGACAAGCAGGAAAACGTCTACGTGATCGAAGTGAATCCACGCAGTTCGCGCACAGTGCCGTTCCTATCGAAATCCACCGGCGTGCCTATGGCAAAGATAGCGTCGCGCGTCATGCTCGGCGAGACGCTCAAAGACATGGGCTACACAGAGACCCTGCATCCCGACCGCAACCGATGGTTTGTGAAGCTGTCTCTTATACACATATCCGAGCCCACGAGACACTGAGCGATCTCGTATGCC
>USNC01000268.1 GCA_900555915.1 uncultured Porphyromonadaceae bacterium
GAGATCGCTCAGTGTCTCGTGGGCTCGGAGATGTGTATAAGAGACAGATCTATATCGACCGAGAAATACCGCACATACCGGTAGGCGAGACAGACGGCAGGCAACTCTACACGATCTCGACCACCAACTGGAAACCATACTCATGGAGCATCAACAATGTGGCCATAGCCGAAGTCATGCACACAGCCCTCGCCTACTGGCAGGCAGGCCGTCCGGAGGAAGCATACGCCCTGATGAAGGGTGTGGCATACGACAATATGTATGGCGGTGCGTCTCCTCTTAATTTCGGCCAGATAAGCAAGTTTGACGCTGCGCGTGGAGAATGCTACAGAGACTTCGCAGACCCGATAGGCGTATGGAGCAGGGCTCTCACGGAAGGGCTTTACGGCATACGTCCGGACCTGCTTTCGGAGAATTCCCAAGTAGACCTTGTGCCGGGATTCCCGTCACATTGGAACGAAGCATCTGTGACGCTTCCGGATTTCGCCTATTCATTCAAAAGAACAGGCAACACAGCAATATACACAATCGACAATAAATATAGCGGCAAGCCGGAAGTCAAACTGCAGATCGACGGCAGAGGCGTGAAAAAAGTGACTGTCGACGGCAAGGAAACTGATTGGCAGCCGGTCGAAAACTCCGTAGGATATCCCCGCATATCAATCGGTGTGGACTGTGGAAGCGGGCGCCCCGTGGAGGTATCGGTAGAATATGGCGAAATGGCGGAGGCCACAGCCACCGGAACTGTAAGGAAGGAAGGGCCTGTGACATTTACAGAGATGTCTGACGGACTTCTGACTTGGTTTGAGCCGAGCGTTGAGAGCAAAGCAGAGCGAAATCCGGAGGCCGGAGGGTTTGACGATATAAAGAGCGACAAATGCCGGCCCATCGACATTTCAGCTGTCTACAACGCCAATGTGTCTGACATATTCAAGAATGAATATCTGAGTCCACGCCCGACGGTGACGACACTCCAGATTCCGAAGCAGGGCATCGGAGAATGGTGTCATCCCACGCTTACGGCGGAAATCGAAGATTCCGGACTGCGGAAGATAGTGGATCGAAACGGCGGTGTGTTCAAGACAGACGACGGCTTAGCGTTCAAGATGAATGCAGAAGGCCATAATATAGCCTACACATCGCTTTGGGACAACTATCCCGATTCAATCAGCATCCCTCTGAGCGGACACGCGAGCCATGCCTATCTCGCGATGGCAGGAAGCACCAACCACATGCAATGGGGATTGCCCAACGGAGTAGTCGAAATACGCTACGCCGACGGGACATGCGAGAACTTCACACTTGAGAATCCCACGACATGGGCTCCCATAGAGCAGGATTTCTTCACAGATGAATATGCGTTCGCACAGCCTGACGGCTCCGCTCTCCCACTCCGTTTCAGCTTTGAGGATGGCTCCCAGAGCCGCCGACTCGGCGACCTGAAGGGGATAGAGGGAGTGGAACCGCGCAGGATTCCGGGAGGTGCCGGTATTCTTCTCGACATACCGACAGATGCAGACAAAGAGTTGGCAAGCCTGACTGTAAGGACACTTTCCAATGATGTCGTCATCGGCCTGATGTCGGTGACACTGCAAAACAAATGACAAACTCAATAACCTGACAAATATGAATAGAAACACAAGAAAAATTACTTATGCCGGACTGCTCGGATGCCTGGCATTGCTTGCCAATGCCGAAGGGGGGCCTACCGACTGGTATGACGTGACGACAGTCAACAAGCCGTTTGTGCGCTGGTGGTGGCATGGAAGCGCCGTCGACCCGGAAGGACTGAGTTACAATCTTGAGGAATTCGCGCGCCAGGGACTGGGAGGTGTGGAGATCACCCCCATCTACGGAGTGCAGGGCAATGAAGCCAACGACATTCCTTATCTTTCCGAGAAATGGATGGACATGCTGCGCCACGTGACCGACGAGAGCCGCCGCCTCGGTCTGCAGACCGAGATGAACAACGGCACGGGCTGGCCGTTCGGCGGACCCGAAGTGACAGAAAACGAGAGCGCACAGAAACTCATCATACGGAAATGGGATGTAGCGCCCGGCAAGAAGATAGAGGGGCGAATCGAACCTGAAGATGCCCGCCAGCAGAAAGTGGCCACGATAGAGAAGATAATGGCTGTCAACGGCGACACCCGCATCGACATAACATCGAGACTCGGAAAGAACGGCAATCTCAACTGGAAAGCGCCCGGCAAGGGAGAATGGACGGTATATGCGTTGTTTGCCGGACGTACGTTCCAGAAAGTAAAGCGAGCAGCCCCGGGGGGTGAAGGCTATGTGGTGAACCACTACGACAGTGTGTCGGTGAAGAAATATCTCGACCGCTTTGACCGTGCATTTGCCGGACGAGAGGATATTTTCCCTAAAGTAATGTTTAATGACTCCTATGAGGTGTATGGCTCAGACTGGACCGCAGGCCTTTTCGACGAGTTCTTCAAAGACCACGGTTACAGGCTGGAGCAGTATCTGCCGGAATTTGCCGACACAGGAAACCAGACTGAACTGCGCGGCCGTGTGGTGCGGGACTACCGCAAGACCCTCGCCCGCGTGCTGAGAGAGAATTTCACCGATGTATGGACCCGTTGGGCACACAGCCATGGAGCGGAGATCCGCAACCAGAGCCATGGCAGCCCGGCCAATATCATCGATCTATATGCGATAGTCGACATTCCGGAATGCGAGTCGTTCGGACGTTCTGACCTCAAGATACCCGGCCTCCATCCCACAGGCCCGTCGAAATCGAGCGATGCAGACCCCGCGGTGTTGAAATTCGCGTCGTCAGCCGCACATATCGCCGGTAAACCCCTTGTTTCGGCAGAGACACTGACATGGCTGACACAGCATTTCAACACATCACTGTCGCTGGCCAAACCTGAAATAGACCAGATGCTTGCCGCCGGAGTGAACCATATGTTCTTCCACGGCGCCACATATTCACCCAAGGGAGTCTCCTTCCCTGGATGGCTGTTCTATGCATCGGTCAACATGTCGCCGACCAACACGATATGGAAGGACGCAGACGGACTGTTTGACTACATAGCC
>USNC01000269.1 GCA_900555915.1 uncultured Porphyromonadaceae bacterium
A
This sequence comes from uncultured Porphyromonadaceae bacterium, assembly GCA_900555915.1. Lineage (GTDB taxonomy): Bacteria > Bacteroidota > Bacteroidia > Bacteroidales > Muribaculaceae > Lepagella. The sequence continues at coordinate 2 of USNC01000269.1, forward strand.
CGAGATCGCTCAGTGTCTCGTGGGCTCGGAGATGTGTATAAGAGACAGACCCCGCATCAGTGCCGAGATAATGGGAATATGGAGTGATGATGTTAAGACATAGCCTCGGGTCACGGTTGCGGTAGGCGTCCATAACCAGTGTAGTGTCGCATTCCAGTGTGGATGTCACTTTTGTGCTCCCCTGGTCGATAGCCACGCTCAGATACCTGCGGCGCACATCCTGTCCGCCGGCAGTGAAACCCGGAAACATATCGTCCCAGTTGAATTTGGAACCGTCAAGATTCTCATACATGTCGGCAAGAGCGGTGGAGGGCACAATACTGTTGCCCGCAATGAGGCGCATGGTAGACTTGTTGCCGAAATAAGATACTATGTCGAGCGCATATCCGGCTGTATTTCCGTCGATCGACTGTATAGAAAAAATCATCTCCGGGCTGTGTTTGCCGTTGTATAGCCTGAATAGTTCGCTGTAGTCAGGATGGAGTGAATACCCATAGTCAGCACTTTTGTTGTAGACTATTTCCTCAAAATCGCTGATTGCCTTGTTCCACTCCCCGTTGAAGAGATAAACCTTGCCCCTAAGAGCATATGCCGCTCCCCTCGTAGCGCGGCCGAGATCGGAGCCATCCCACTTTACAGGGAGTTTTGCGATGGCATCAGAGAGGTCATCAAGCACATGCCGACGAATCTCGTCTGCGGTGCTGCGCGGAGCGTCGAGTCGGGCAAACTGCTCGTTGATGTCGCAAGATTCGTCGTAGTACGGGACTCCGCCCCAGCAGTTGAGCATGCGGAAATAAGCCATGGCACGGAGGAATTTAGCCTCACCGGTGACGCGGTCGATCGTAGTCTGGCTGACAGGCATGCCGGCCACGTTGCGTATCACCGTGTTGGAACGGTGGACAAGTTCGTAGAGATACTGCCAGTGGTTCTGCACTCCCCCGCTGTTGGACGCAAAAGTGTTGCCACGCGCAATGTCGCTCCAAGGAGAAACACCATCGGCTATGTCGCTGCACATGTCGAAAGTAAACTCCATACCGAAGCACCATGGAGCCTTCATGGCCGCATACATGCCGACGGCGGCCTGACGGGCATGATCTTCAGTCTGCCAAAAGGTCTGTCCCGACATCTGGTTGCCGGGAGTGTAGTCGAGGCTTTCGCAACCGGTCATAAGAATTGTGGCGGCCGCGAGTATTGAGACATATGTAGTTTTCATTATTTACAGATTAGAATGATATATTTACACCTGCTGAATACTGGCGTATAGATGGATAACCTACAGAAGCGCCAATCTCAGGGTCAAGTCCGGGAAATCGGGTGATGGTGAAAAGATTGTCGACACTGGCATAAATCTTCAAGTTCTCAACGAAAAATTTCTTGGTGATATGCCGCGGAATTGTGTATCCGAGCTGCAGATTCTTACAGCGGAGATAGGCGGCATTGTGTACGAAAGCATCGCTTGCTATGTTATTTCTTCCGTCGGAACTGTTGCGCAGTTTTGGATATCGTGAGTCATAAGGATTGTTGGAATTCCAGGCATTGTCGGTGATATCCTTTATGAGCGACTGCCCCATCACGGTGACAAACCGGAAGGCCTGGTTGTTGTAGTACACCTGATGGCTACCGACACCTTGAAATAGCACGCTGAAATCAAAATTGTGCCAGTTGACACCGAGATTGAATCCGAAAGAGAGAGCCGGAGCGCTGCCGCACCCTATCTCCACTCTGTCGTTGGCATCGAGAATACCGTCGCCGTTTGCATCCCGGTAGAGAAAGTCGCCGAGTTCGGGACGCTGGTAAGTGGCGAAGTAGTCAGGATTGCGCGCCAGAAGACTCTCCACATAGGCAAGGTCGGTCTCGTCCCTGACAATGCGGTCTACAGTCATCACATAGAGTTGATTGATGGGCTTGCCTTCCTGAATCTTGTAGACTCCGCTGATTGAAGATACATCGCCTTGGAATTTGGTCACCTTGTTTCTCACGAAACTCAGATTCGCCCCCACATTGTAGTTTACTTTCCCGATTCGGTCGTTCCAATGGAGGTCAAGTTCAAAACCTTTGTTGTCGACCTCTCCGGCGTTTTGGTTGGGGACGGTGCTTGTACCGTGCTCAAGCGGAGCAGGAAGAGATATGAGTATACCTCTGGTATTTTTGTCGTAGAGGTCGACCGAACCGCTGAGCCTGTTGCCGAGGAGAGTGAAATCGAACCCCACGTTGGTCATGTAGGTTTTCTCCCAAGTCAGTTCAGGGTTAGCGAGGACCGTCTGCGCAAGGCCACCTGCGATATTACCGTTGAGCACATAGTTTGCCGTGGCGAAGAGCGACTGGTACATGTAAAGGCTCGTAGTGGCGTTGTTGCCGAGAGAGCCATAGGAAGCGCGTATTTTGAGTTGGTTAAGCCATCCCGAGGCCTTCTCCATGAATTTCTCCTGCGAGATACGCCATCCGGCCGACACCGAAGGAAAATATCCCCAGCGGCGTGAAGGCGCGAAGCGCGACGACCCGTCGGCCCGGATGTTTGCCTCCAGCAGATAACGGTCGTCCCAGTTGAGGTTTATACGTCCGAAATAGGACCGCATGGCCCATTCGTTGTAGTTGCCGGTGATGCTGCCATTGGTCATCGCCGCATCGACGGCGTCGAGCGAGGGGTCGATAAGATCGTATTTTATGAAGTAGTCAGTGTCATATTTATTATATTCCTGACTCATTCCGGCCAAGACCGATCCTTCGAGTTTGCCGATATTCAGTCTGTAGTCGGCGGTGAGTTCAGATGAACGGAATGTGTTGCGGTAGTTGTAGCGGCGGATATATGTGCGCACCACACCCTCACGGATCAGCACCGGGCCATCAAAAGTGAAGCGGTAGAGATCGCGGTCGGTAAGCTGATGCTCAATGTTGCGCTCCCAGAAGTTGTAGGAGAAGGATCCCTTGATGGTAAGACCTTTCACAGGCATCAACGCAGCATGGAGCTTCACCACCTCGCGCATGGTTCTTACCGGAAACTTGTCTTTATAAAACCACTGCCGACGATACGGGTTGGCATTGCTTACGTTGTCA
>USNC01000270.1 GCA_900555915.1 uncultured Porphyromonadaceae bacterium
ACGAGATCGCTCAGTGTCTCGTGGGCTCGGAGATGTGTATAAGAGACAGGTCAGGCGAAAAGAAAGGGGAAATCAACCTGCGCCTCAAGCAGGACGAGGAAAACCGCCGCCGGCAGGCAACGCTGATCAAGGCTGCGGAAGAGAAGAAAAAGGAGTATGCGAGATGGTCGCGGCTTGACCAGCTCATAGGGGACGCCCAGGGCACTAAGTTCCAGCGCATAGCGCAAAGTTATGTGCTGTCCGATCTGATCCACTGCGCCAACACCTATATGCGCACCCTCACCGACCGCTACACCCTCGCCGTAAAGCCCGGATCGTTCGTGATCATGCTCGAAGACGCCTATCAGGGATTCGCGAGGCGGGCGGCGAGCACCATTTCAGGAGGAGAAGGTTTTCTGGTGTCGCTCGCCCTCGCCCTCGCCCTGAGCGACATCGGGCAGAGCGTGTCGTCAGACATCCTTTTCATCGACGAAGGATTCGGATCGCTGAGCGGGGAGCCGCTCCGGAACGCGATATCCACACTCCGCAACCTACACCGCATGGCCGGACGCCACGTGGGCATAATCAGCCATGTCGACCGTCTGCGCGAACAGATACCGGTGCAGATCAGGGTCGAGCAGGACAGCTATGAATCGAGCAGCCGGATCCGCATCGAACCGAGCCAGCCACTTTAGACCCCATTTCGAAATGGGGTCTTATCCGGATATATAGCCAACCCGGGCTGCGCGCAGCGAAAAAGCCGACCACGGAAATAGCGGAGAAAAATATAAAAAGAGCCGTTTTTATTTGCAGTTACGGATTTTTTTAGTAATTTTGTGTATATATCCATAATGCGGCCCGCACCGCGCCTCAATCCTTATTTAAATGACAGACCCCGACAGACTCAGAACCGCGTTGACTCGCTATTTCGGATTCAGTTCCTTCAAAGGGCAACAGGAAGACATCATCCGCACGCTGCTTGACGGCGATGATGTGTTCGTGCTCATGCCCACGGGAGGGGGCAAATCCCTGTGCTACCAGTTGCCGGCACTGATGCAGGAGGGAACCGCTATCGTGATCTCGCCGCTGATAGCACTCATGAAGAATCAGGTAGACGCCATACGCTCGTATGCGGAAAACGACGGAGTAGCGCATTTTCTCAACTCCACACTGTCGCGGGCCGCGATCGAAGGTGTGAAGTCCGACGTGCTGGCGGGGAAGACGAAACTGCTCTATGTAGCACCAGAATCGCTGACCAAGGAAGAAAACATCGCCTTTCTGCGACAGGTGAAGATCTCATTCTTCGCGGTCGATGAAGCGCATTGCATATCGGAATGGGGCCACGACTTCAGACCGGAATACCGCAAGATACGCCCTATCATCAACAGGATAGGCAGCGGACCGCTGATAGCCCTGACGGCAACCGCCACACCCAAAGTGCAGCACGACATCCAGAAAAATCTCTCGATGCTCGACGCTAAAGTATTCAAATCAAGTTTCAACAGAGAAAATCTTTTTTATGAAGTAAGACCAAAGACCAAAGACATCGATGCCAACATAATCCGCTACATCAGGCAGCATCCGGGCAAGAGTGGAATCATCTACTGCCTAAGCCGCAAGAAAGTGGAGGAGTTGGCCGAACTTCTGAAAGTCAACAACATCCGCGCGCTGCCATATCATGCAGGAATGGAGGCTGCCACAAGAAGCAGCAACCAGGACGCATTTCTGCATGAGGACGTCGACGTGATCGTGGCCACCATCGCTTTCGGTATGGGGATAGACAAACCAGACGTGAGATACGTGATCCACTACGACATACCGAAAAGCCTCGAAGGCTACTATCAGGAGACAGGCCGTGCCGGCCGCGACGGCGGCGAAGGACACTGCATCGCATACTTCTCACACAAAGACCTTCAGAAGCTCGACAAATTAATGCTCTCAAAAACCGCCGCCGAACAGGAGATCGGACATCAGTTGCTGATGGAGACCGCCGCCTATGCCGAGTCGTCGGTATGCCGGCGCCGAATACTACTGCATTACTTCGGCGAGAACTATGACAATGACAATTGTGGCAACTGCGACAATTGCAAACACCCAAAAACATTAGTGGAAGCTACAGAAGAACTTTGCGCCGTGTTGGAAACGGCACTATCTCTTAAGGAAAAGTACAAGGCGGAATATATCATCTGCATGATGATCGGACGCGCCACGGATGAGATTCGATCTAACGGGCATGACCAGATCGATATGTTTGGATGCATGCCCAACAGTGACGAACGTATGCTCGCGGCAGTGATACGCCAGGCTGACATAGCCGGCTATCTCAAACGCGACATCGAGAACTACGGCATACTGAAAGTCACAGCCAAAGGTAAAAAATATCTGAAAAATCCCTCGCCGGAATTCAAAGTGGTGGAAGACACCGAATTCAGCGAGATGGAAGCGGAGCCCCAGCCAGTGGCCGGCAGCGGAGCAGCCGACGAGATCCTATACAAGATCCTGCTCGACCTGCGGAAAAAAATAGCCCGTAAGAACGACGTGCCACCATACGTAATCTTCCAGGAGCCCTCGCTTGAGGCGATGGCCACAACCTATCCCGTCACCATGGAAGAGCTCTCGTTCATACCGGGAGTGGGCACCGGAAAAGCCAAGCGCTATGGCGACGAGTTCCTGTCGACCATAAGGGAATACGTCAGAGACAACGAAATAGTGAGGCCGGAAGACTTCAAGGTCAGGATAATGCCCAACAAGTCGAAACTCATGATCTACCTCATCACCGGCATCGACCGCAAGATAGCGCTCGACGAACTTGCCGAAGGGAAAGGTCTGGAGTTTGACGAGGTGCTCGACGAACTTGAATCGATCGTGGCCGCCGGAATCAAGATCAACATCGACTACTTCCTCGACGAAGTGCTTGAGGAAGGAGTGCAGGAAGACATCATCGACTATTTCAGCGAGACAGAGGAAGACAATCTCGAGGAGGCGATCCAGGACCTCGGCGAAGACTACACAGAAGAAGAACTGTCTCGTATACACATCTGACGCTGCCGACGATCTTACGC
>USNC01000271.1 GCA_900555915.1 uncultured Porphyromonadaceae bacterium
AGATCGCTCAGTGTCTCGTGGGCTCGGAGATGTGTATAAGAGACAGTTCATAAGGCGGCGGGAATCTTCTATCTCAAAGACATTCTTCTCGGTGAATACATCGCAGAATCTGGCAGCCTTTCTGAATTTAGGAAGCATTTTTTCGATTATCAGGTCTACATACTCCCCGGTCCGGCCCTTATATTCAGCCGGCACCGCATGCGCACCGAGGAATGTAGGCACGATCTCAATCTTGCGTTTCGAGGCCAACTGGCCAATGGCCGAAAGCATCTTGGCCTCGGAGTTGAAGTCAAGGCCGTAGCCGCTCTTCACCTCTGCTGTAGTGACCCCCATCTCGATCATGCGGTCGATGAGCCATCCGGCATTCTCCACAAGATCCGCGATGTCTGCCTCACGTGTGGCATTGACACTCTTCTGTATGCCCCCACCTTTTTCCATTATGCCCATATACGTCTCCCCTTCGAGACGCCACCGGAACTCATCTGGACGGAATCCGCCAAACACAGCATGTGTGTGCGAGTCTACAAAACCGGGGAGCACCACTTTGCCGCGGGCGTTTATCTCCCGGAAAGTAGCACCGTTGCCGAAAAGAGAATACAACTGGCGCAACGGATTGGAATTGCCCACATAGCGGATAACGCCGTCCTTGACGAGAATTGCACCATCTTCTATGACATTGAGGCGTCCCATATCCGCACCTTTGACAGCCTGCCGCCCGATGGGGGTGACTATCGTAGCATGTTTTATATAGAGGTTAGACATATGCTTCATTATTATTCAAACCTTGCAAGTTCAACTTGAAGGTTATGGGGTTAAAAGGTTATGAGGTTCGTTTTCTGTTCCCATCAAGCGATCACGCACGGAGAGAACAACCGGGTGCACAGGCGTCAGAGCAGCGACCTGAGATATTCCTCATCAGCTATGAAGGGTTCGGTGATCATGAATCCATTGGCAGCCTGCCGGTCGTTCCATTCCTTGACCGTGCTCATAGCATTCTCATTTCGGGCCCAGCTTCTGCGGGCGACACCGCCCATCACATCCCAGAGCATGGCCTTGGTGAGTATCTCGTCCACACGTTCCGAACCGTCGCAGACCATTCCGAAACCGCCGTTGATAGATTTTCCTATTCCTACGCCACCGCCGTTGTGCAGAGCCACAAGACTCATGCCGCGGGCACAGTTTCCAGCGAAACACTGCACCGCCATATCGGCCATCACGTTGGAGCCATCCTTGATGTTGCTTGTCTCTCGGAATGGAGAGTCAGTGCCGCTGACATCATGGTGATCACGCCCGAGCATTATGGGACCCACTTCACCGTTGCGCACCATCTCATTGAATTTAAGGGCGATTTTCAACCTTCCCATAGCATCCTGATACAAGATACGCGCCTGGGTTCCTACCACGAGAGCGTTTTTCTCGGCATCCCTTATCCATATCCAGTTGTCCATATCCTGACCGCGTCTTTCCTTGGGAATGCAGTCCATCGCAGCCTTGTCGGTCTTGACGAGATCCTCGTGCTTGCCGCTCAGACACACCCAGCGGAAAGGACCGTAGCCATAGTCGAAAAGCATCGGCCCCATGATATCCTCCACATAAGAGGGCCATATAAAACCATCCTTCTCATCCACTCCATTCTTCGACAAGGCCTTGACACCGGCATCATACATCGCCTTCATGAAAGAGTTGCCATAGTCGAAGAAGTATGTACCGCGGGCCACGAGTGCCTCAATGGCTTTAAAATGACGGTGAAGAGTCTTGTCTACAAGCGCGCGGAATTCATCGGGATTGTCATGAAGCAGTTTCGTCCTCTCTTCGAAAGTAAGTCCAGCGGGGCAATATCCTCCCTCATAGACGGCATGACATGATGTCTGGTCGCTGAGCAGTTCGATTTTCTTATCATTCGCCACCGCATACTCAAGAAGGTCCACGATATTGCCATGATATGCAATCGACAGAGGTTCTTTTCTCGCGAGCGCATCATCGGCAATGCTGAAAGCCTCATCAAGATCAGCCGTCACGGCTTTGACCCAGCCCTGACTCCGGCGCGTCTCTATGCGCGACGCGTCCACTTCCGCCACGATAGAAACAGCCCCCGCTATATCAGCGGCCTTTGGCTGCGCGCCGCTCATGCCGCCCAGACCCGAGCTGACAAACAGATGCCCGCGGAGATCGCCGTCTTCAGGGACTCCGAGTTTCATCCGGCCCGCATTCAAAATAGTATTGAAAGTGCCATGCACAATACCCTGCGGCCCGATATACATCCATCCGCCGGCGGTCATCTGTCCATAGTTGGCGACACCCATCTGCATAGCCTCGTGCCAGTCGTGGAGATTGTCGAACATACCCACCATCATGGCATTTGTGATAATCACTCGCGGAGCATCAGGGCGCGAGGGGAAGAGACCAAGAGGATGACCTGACTCCACCACGAGAGTCTGATCTTCGGTCAGATTCTCAAGATATTTTTTAATCAGCCGATACTGCAGCCAGTTCTGACACACCTGACCGGTCTCGCCATAAGTGACGAGTTCGTAAGGATAAAGCGCGATGTCGAAACAGAGATTATTGTCGATCATCACCTGAAAGGCCTTACCTGCGAGGCACTTGCCTTCATATTCATATATAGGTTTAGCCTTCAGGTCTCCTTCCGGACGCCAACGGTAGGCATATATCCGACCCCGCGTGCGCAACTCCTCAAGGAATTCCGGAGCGGCCTTTTCATGAAGTTCCTCCGGCAGATAACGGAGCGCATTCTTAAGCGCGGTGACTGTTTTTTCCGGCGTAAGGGTATAGTGCCGGTCAGGAGCGCGGCGTATACCTTCCTCAAACCGGGGTTCGCCGGGCCACACATTGTCGAGCAAAATTCTATCTTGAGTCATATCAGGTCTGTTATAATCAGTTCGATTTTTTACTATTCACAAAATTAAGAAATATTTTCGACATACTCAAACAAAACCAATAAAAAAACGCATTTTCGCGTGCGGTCCATAATCTGTCTCTTATACACATCTGACGCTGCCGACGATCTTACGCGTGTA
>USNC01000272.1 GCA_900555915.1 uncultured Porphyromonadaceae bacterium
GGTCGAGTGTGCCGGCCCATCCTGCCGGCAGCGTGCCGAACACGCCGATGTCTTCCAGCCGGTCCAGGGCATATTGGTAGGAGTCCTTGGTCTCGTCGGCAAACCGGTATTCATAGTTAAGTCTGAAGTGCAGGCGTTTGAATCTGGCTGAGTAAGTCAGATTGTCGGAGAGGATAAGGCGCCTGTGGGGTGTGTTGTCGATATATTGGCGGCGTATGTCGGCCGGCACGGGGTTGTTGCCGTAGTTTACGGTATAGTCTTTCCAGAGGTCTTCCTTCAGCGTGCGGTACTGTATGCCGAATTCATTGCTGATGTTGTCGTCGGTCTTCGGAATGAAGTAGTATATGCCCGGAAAAAACTGTATCTCTCCCGAGCGCGTCTTCCCGTCCGAGCGCGTTGAGGCGCGGTTGAGGATGGTGCGCAGTGCCTCGGCGTCGCCGCCGGAATAGATTGCCCTCAGCGCGTCGATGGTCATGTCCTGCTGTTCCTGAGAGAATGAGCCGGAGAGGGATTCCGATTCATTGTCGCGGTTGCGGTAGTAGCCTTTCAGCACATATGTGGGCATCCAGCGCGGTCCGCGGAAGTCGCCGTAATGTCGGGTGTCAATCTTTAGATTGCGGTTTCTGGTGTTGGAGAAGGCGTTCTCATAGGTGTTCCCGCCGGTGAGGAAGTTGGTGGTGGCGGTCGTGGTGCGGTTGTCCTCCGCGGTGCATTCTATCGAGAGGTCGCCAGACAGTCGCCGTTTTTCCTCCGCGTCCATATAGCTGTAGTCGAGCGCGGCCATCTTGTAGGTCCGGGTGCCCGACGGCATCATCTCCGGTTTCCAACTGTCTTTCTGTCCCGGTTTGCGCGTGTCGTTGAGGTTGTTGACATTTCCTAAGAGGGTGAGGCGCGTCTCGCTGTTAAACCATAGTCCGAACAGTCGGGCCGTATAGCGCCCCGAGGTTCCGTACCCGGCCTGTGCGTTGGCGGTGAGTCCGGTGCTGTATTCCCGTTTCAGCTTCACGTCCATGGTGAGATGCTTCTTCCCGATGTCCTGACCTTTCCATTTCTCATCGGTGGTGCTCCCTTTGTAGACCTCTACATTCTTCACAGTGTAGGCTCCGATATTGTCGAGCATCAGCTCGTTGTTGTCGTCGAAAAACTCGCGGCCGTTGAGAAGCAGCGACTCCACCTGCTCGCCGTTGACGAGGATCTGGCCACCCTCTTTCAGTTCAACTCCCGGCAGCTGCGCTATGAGCGCGTCGAGCATCGACCCTTCGGCGAGCTCGAAGGCGTCGGCGTTGTAGACCACCGTGTCGCCTCGGTTGTAGAATTTTATTTTTGTCGAGGTCACGGTCAGTTCGTCGAGTTCGCGCGGCGCGCGGTCGAGAAATACGGTCGGCATCTCACGTCGTGTTTCCCGTTTGCCGAGATCCGATACGGTGAAGGAGACGGTCTTGGTGGTGTATTTCGGGCAGCTTATGCGGATATTGTAGGTCGAGTCGCAGCGCGGCACACTGAAACCGAAATACGACATTCTTATTATCTCGCCGTTACGGAATGCGGCTCCCTGGTCGGCGGTCACCGAATCGGCGGGGTTGCCCTGCGCGTCGAGTAGTTCGGCGATGGCGTCCGTAAGGTCGTGCTTCCCGAGCGACTCCTTCACTCTGCCGCTGATGTAGATTTTGTCGTCATCGGCGAAAGCCGCGCCGGTGGCTGATAAGAAAAGCAAGAGCGGCAGTATATGTCTGTGAAATCGTAAAGTATTCATCGTAGTTAAGTTTTATGAAATGGGGCCTAAAATGACCAATGGACAGCAGCGATAGCAGTATGGAGGGGCGGCGTCCCGCCGCCAGAGCCGTCAAACACTCTTATCGGCATTGATATGATGTTTAGTGCTCCGCCTGTATGGCGGAGTCCCCCTGCAGACGAAAGTTGATGGGAAGCGAGAAACTGCAGTCGATGTTCTCTCCCTCTACCTTGCCGGGTGTCCAGTCTGGCATCGCGCCGACGATGCGCAGGGCCTCGGCGTCAAGCGACGGACTCACGCTCTTCGCCACAGACGCATCCCTCACCTTGCCTTCCTTGGTGATGGTGAAACTCACCACTACCTTTCCCTCGATATTTTTGTCGTGAGCCTCTTTTGGATAGCGCAGGTTGCTCGCAAGCCACATCATGAGCTGCTCCATGCCGCCCGGGAATTCAGGCAACACTGCATTCTTCGTAGGGATATCTTTTACGAGGGAGACTGATGTCTCGGCCTGCCGGGTGCTTTCCGCGTTTTCCTTTGTCTGGATTCTGATCCGGTCGGGCTGGCCGGGCTGGTCCTTGTCCACAGAGATGCTGTGTATGTCGGCGGGGTCGATCTTTTCCATATCAGCCTCGCTTATCACCTTGCCGTCGAGTATGATCTCCAATGGCCTGTCAGACATGATTGTTCCGTTGTGTTTTATTATGCGGGGGCCGTCCGCTTTCGTTTCTGTATCTGAGGCCCCGGTTTTGTAGGCTACCACTTCCATAGGGTCGGCAAGTCGCATCGACATCTCGCCGGCACCATTCTTCGGCACCGATCCTACGGCTATGACCTTTGTCTGGTCCCGACGGCGGTCGGCCTGAAATGCGCTGTCCGTTTGCGCGGATGCGGAAGATTTGTTAACTTTGCTGTCCGAAACGTTGGTGAGCGTTGCGCTCCCTGTTTCAGAAATCACGTCGGCCACTGCCGGAATGTTGGTGAAAGCAGCGCCGCGGCTGCGGCAGGAATCACGGCGATGCCCGCCAGACGGCGCATCGCGGAGGGTTTTGATTTGTACATCATAGTGACGCGTTTTTTAAGGTTGCTATGGTTCAGGCTGTTGGCGGGCGACGGGAATCTCTTGCCGACAGCCTTTTCTATAAGTAGATATTGATATTTTCTCATGTCTGCGCCTGAATTGATCACGGCGTTGTCGGCCTGATATTCATGCACGTTTTTCATTTCTTCGATCATAAGCCATGCCACGGGATTATACCTGTCTCTTATACACATCTGACGCTGCCGACGATCTTACGCGTG
>USNC01000273.1 GCA_900555915.1 uncultured Porphyromonadaceae bacterium
GACGGCATACGAGATCGCTCAGTGTCTCGTGGGGCTCGGAGATGTGTATAAGAGAGAGGTACGTGAGGTTAGGGACCTATCGCTCGCCGACTATCTTGTGGAGTTGCGCGGCAGCCATATCGTCATAGACCAGCTGTATTCCTATTCCCCCGCCACCAACGCCCTGCAGACCATGGCTTATGGCAGGATTGCCGCATCCGGGGCCCAGCCTGAGTATTATGGATATATTGGAGAGAAAAGCCGTCCTGTCTTTTGCCTCTCGCCTCTTGAAGACGACGCGGAGATAAAGGAAAGGCTGCGCGCTCTCGTTTCCGACCGGCAGATAATCGCCCGGCTGTCGGCGGAGGGCAGAGATCTTGTAGTTCGGCACAACGATGTCAGGAATATCGCTCCCATATTTGAGGAGCACTGGCAATCACGTATTGGGAAATGAACAGAAAGCACACTGCAGAACTCCAGGTGCTTATCTGCACCTTTGGCGAAGAGGGCATCAGACGTGTGGCCAATGGCATTCATCCCGCATTGGACGGTGTGGAATACCTTGTGAGCTGGCAGGCATCGGATGGTGTGGAAGTCCCAAAGGCACTTGCTTCGCGAAGCGATTTCATAATTTCACGCACAGACACCACAGGACTCTCAAAAAACAGGAATCATGCGTTTTCAGTGTCCACCGCGCCGCTGTTGCTGATTAGCGATGATGACGTAGACTACCGGCCGGAATGGCTGCGTACGATCTTAACAGAATTTGCATCTCATCCTGAAGCCGATATCATAGCATTCCGCTATGAGTCGGAGATTGCCGGAAAACACTATCCTGCCCGTGAGGCATCGTTGTCTTCACCGCCTAAAGGCTATTTCGTGACTTCTTTTGAGTTGGCATTGCGCAGGCAGTCGGCAGTAGGGAAAATAGTCTTTAACGAAAACTTTGGAATCGGTGCGTTTTTCCCCTCCGGAGAGGAAGATGTGTTTGTGAAAGATTGCCTTGACGCAGGTCTCCGCGGCATTTATCTGCCCCTCACGATAGCACGCCATGCCGGATCCACCACCTCGGGCCGGAATATGATGAGTCCCGACCGTCCGCGCACTAAAGGAGCCGTGTTTCTTCGTCTGCATCCACGCGATTGGCCGCTGCGGATGGCTGTGCACGCGCTGCGTGAGATACCGTTGTGGAAAAAGGGGCTTGTGCCGGATCCGTTGTCGTATTGCGTCAACTGGCTGCGCGGAGTGCGTCAGGCACGGAGGCTCGGAGTGTTTTCAAACAAACTACGAAAAGTATGAGTTGCCCATGGAAGAAAAGGGAGAAAACAGTTTCAGGTCCATATTGAAGAGTTCCTCAGTATTCGGAGGCATTCAGGTTTTCAACATTCTGGTTTCGGCCGTACGTCTTAAGTTCGTAGCGTTGATCCTGGGGCCGGCCGGAATTGGAGTTGCGGGACTCTACAACAGTCTGTCGCTGACTCTGCAGCAGTTTGCTTCGCTCGGAGTCAACCTAGCAGTAGTGAAAGAGACCGCAGCCTCAAGGGGCAACACCGACAGTTTGCGCCATATTTTGACGGCAGTTCGTACGCTTGTGATGTTTCTTGCACTTGCAGGCGCTCTGGCATGCCTGATTTTCCCGGGTTTTCTATCGCAGCTCACATTTGGAAACGACCGGTATACAGGTGGATTACGGCTGCTTTCCGCATCGGTGTTTTTTGCCGTGGCAGGCGGTGCGACAATGTCTGTGCTGCAGGGGATGCACGAAGTGAAACGTCTGTCAAAAGCAAGTGTGATTGGTTCGCTGGTCGGTCTGCTCGTAGGTGTGCCGATGTATTGGATCTGGGGCACCGACGGCATTGTGCCGGCGATGGTGGCCCTTTCCTTCGCCACTTTCGCATGGTATTGGTGGTCGCTGCGGCAGGCACTTGATTGCAGCCCCGCCAAGTGGAGCAGCGAGGTCCACATTCCAATCCTGCGCCGCATAGTTATGATGGGACTCATCCTTATGAGCAATGATTTATTCCGCAATCTTGTCAATTATATTGTCAATATATATGTCAGGACTCGCGGCGGCGAAGTTGAGGTGGGTCTGTTCAGTTCGTGCAACACCATGACATCGCAATATTCCGCCATTGTCTTCACCGCCATGGCAATGGATTATCTGCCTCGTCTCTCGGCAGTGGCCGGCGACAATAGAAGAATGTGTGAGGTGGTCAACAGGCAGATGGAAGTGGTAGGTCTGCTGATATGCCCTGTGGTCTGCGCGGTGATTTTTCTCGCGCCGTGGGTGATACGCCTTCTCCAGACCTCCGAATTCCTTGCTGCGACCCCGCTGCTGCGTCTGCTTGCTCTCGCGGTGACGGTCCGCGCGCTCATGTATCCTCTCGGCTACATCGTCTTTGCCAAAGACAACCGGCGTCTCTTCTTCTGGATGGAATCTGTCGGCGCCAATATCCTGACCCTGACACTTACATGCGCGGGCTATCGGTTTCTTGGCCTTGACGGGCTGGGCATAGCCGCCATTGCCGACTGCATCATATGCATGGCTGTCTATATCCTTGTCAACCGGCATCTGTATGGCTACCGCATGTCGGCGAGAGCTTCATTGACATCAACAGCCTCGGTGGCCGCCACAATAGCTATGACCGCCATATGCTTCCTCTCCGACGGCTCCACGATGATCATAATGGCGTCGTCGCTTCTCACCGCCACCTGCATTGCCGCCATCCTGACGCTCAGGCACCTGCTGAAATCACGACAATAAATAAAAGAGCGGCCCCGAGGGCCGCTCTTAAATATCGTCATCTCTTGCGGCGACGCACTGACTTGGCCGCATTGCTGTTGGAGTTGGACGAGGACACTTTCGGTTTCTTCACCTTGGGCTTCTTTCTGGACGCCGCGCTGCTCTTCTTGCGTCCGGCACGCGCCGAAGCCTTTGTCTTCACCACCGCCGCCTCTTCGTCGGCCACCACCGTACGTTCCGGAATCTGTCTCTTATACACATCTCCGAGCCCACGAGACACTGAG
>USNC01000274.1 GCA_900555915.1 uncultured Porphyromonadaceae bacterium
GGCTCGGAGATGTGTATAAGAGACAGCCGCATAGCAAAATCTGAAAGAAAAGCGAGAAGGGAATCGGGGCTGGCCGATGAGGCCGAACTGGCCGATATGGTGCGCCGGAGCCAGTTTGAGAAGGCCGAGCTCCACCGCCTCAAGAAAAGAATGATGGCCGAGGTCTGTCCATATGTCGAGGCTCTCGATAAGGCCAGGACACACCTGGGGCAGATGAAAGAGCGGCGCCGGTCGGCATCCGAAGCGCTGCAGCAATGGCTCTTCTCCGGTTTCCGCCTCCTCAATGCGAGGGGTGAGACCAGGAGCCTGAGCGAAATTTTCGCCGAAACCCCCATGCGTGTCCCGCCGTCAGGAGCCGGAGAATGCTGCGCCCCAAAACTCCTGCAGGCCGCATATGCCGAAGGGTGGCGTCCGCTCCACATGGCTGAATACTGGTATGGCCGGCCGCGTGAGGGGGAAGTGCGCATCCATGGCCGGCATTACCCTGCCTGCCGGGGCAAGTGCCGCCCGGTGCTCGGCTGGATGCTGCAGGGGCTTGACATCGATCCCCCGCTCGATAGCGAGGCCGGAACTGCTGTTGTCTCCGACCCCGTGGTAGTGTTTGAAAACGAATGGTTCTGCGTAGTCGAGAAGCCCGCCGGAATGCTCTCGGTGCCCGGCAAAGGGAATGCCGTCTCCGTGCAGCTGTGGCTTGAGGGCAGGTATGGTCCCGGCAGGGAAGTGAGGATGGCCCATCGCCTTGACCAGGACACGTCAGGACTGATCATGGCCGCATTCGGACAGCGACCGCTCAAGATTCTGCAGTCGCTCTTTGCAACGCGCATGGTCGGCAAGACATACGTGGCCATGCTGGAAGGCGATTTCCATGATCGGGGCCTCCCCGCGTGCGGGCGCATCGAACTTCCGCTGTCGGCCGACCTGAACGACCGCCCGCGCCAGCGTGTCGACACCGCCGGAGGAAAGGAAGCAGCCACAGAGTATGAATTCACCGGCGTCGCCTCCGGCCGCAGCCGGGTCATCTTCCATCCTCTCACCGGGCGCACGCATCAGCTGAGAGTGCACTCCGCCTCCGCCATGGGTCTCGGAATGCCCATCGCCGGCGACCGCCTTTACGGCACCGGGCATACCGGCAGCAACTGCAGCCCGCGTCTCCTCCTCCATGCCCACAGGCTCGAATTCCACTTTCCCCTCGACGGCCGCCGCTATTCCTTCGAATCTCCGGTGCCGTTCTGATCAAGCGCGTATTCCTGCGTCGGAATGGCGAAAGTGATGAGCGACATGGCTCCTTCCACATCAAACTCACCCGTGCACGCCGGCAGGAGAACCGTCTCGCCTTGCCTTACGGAGGTCGCGATTCCATCGACCTTAAGGCTTCCGTTTCCCCCGATGCAGACTATGCCCATGAATGAATCATCCGGATTGGCTATCCGGCGTTCGCCATCCACCGTCTCACGCTTCACCTTGAAATATTCGCACGACACGAGGCCGTCCGTATTGTCCGACAGGCGGACAGGCTGCGATCTGCAATCGGGATAGTAGGAATAGTCTATGGCATCCTTGGCCAGATCGGTATGCAGTTCGCGTAGATTGCCGTCGGCATCGCGCCTGCCATAGTCGTCCACGCGGTATGTGACATCGCTCGACTGCTGGATCTCGACAAGAAAATTGCCCGAGCCAATGGCATGGAGACGCCCGGCAGGCAAAAAGAAAAGATCGCCGGGCGCAGAGTCGTAGCATCCCACCACATCCATCAGCGTACGGTCGCTGACCATCCGCTCATATTCAGACTTGTCTACAGTCCTTGTAAGACCCGAGCGGATCCTGGCATCAGGACGGGTCTCGATGATATACCACATTTCCGTCTTGCCGAATGAATTGTGACGTCGCATGGCGAGCGTGTCGTCTGGATGCACCTGAAGCGAGAGATCATCGCTGGCGTCGATAAATTTCACAAGCAGCGGGAACTTGTCGCCATATTTGTCATAGACACACTTACCCACAAGGTCATGCTTGTATTTTCTCACTAAATCCGACAATGTCATGCCGCAGTCATTTCCATCCATCACAATGCTCTCACACCCCGGCACCGCGGAGAGTTCCCAGCTTTCACCGATGTTCTTGCAATTGATATTTAGATTCTTGAAGCTTGATATCTTCTCACCTCCCCATATGGTGCTCTTCAGATAAGGAAGGAATTTGATAGGTTGTCTCATAAGTGACTTCAGTTTAAGTAAATATACCGTACGATCCGAACTCGCCGTGGCGAATTTCTGATTCGCCGCGGGAGTTCAGGCCATACAGTATAGTCTCCGGACTATGCCGGATCAGGGAATCAGAACCTCAAGAGGTTCGCTGTAGTTATATCTGTATACCTCGGCGGTAGAGTAATTGATGCGGGCTGCCGCACGGATATAGACCCTGCGGCCCGAAGGGATCTCGCCGTTGGTGGTCATTGTCAGTTCCTGTCCGAGATTCGGCTCGAAGGCATTCCCCTGATATGTCAGGGCGGAAGACCATCTTTCGTCGCGCGCACGGTATCCCACCGAGGATGAATAGCTGACAAAAAGCTGTACGTCCGTCACATTCATCAGATCGTCCGAATAGTCATTGCCGCGTGTCGGTTGCACCTTGTCGCGGAAGTCCTGAGGCGACACGGCTCTGTCTACCACCACCTTGGCCTTGATCTGGCCGTTGCTCACCTGAGGCTCGCCTACGATTCTGACTTTAAGGAACGGCTGCACCTCGAATTTCACCTTGGTAGTGCCCTTGATGTCGATCTCCTTGCATTCGTCGGCCAGCACCACGCCGTCGGGCGTCTCCCGTACGAGGGGGATGAACGGGCCGTCGATGCGCACATAGTAGTGGCCTTTGAATATCTTGGTGTTGCGGAAGGTGCCGTCGGGCATGCAGAAGAAATCGGGATTATGCTCCACGTTGTCGCCCCAGCTGAGCTCCGTGAGGCGTACGCGGATGCCCTCGCTGCCCTGATCGGTCAGCACC
>USNC01000275.1 GCA_900555915.1 uncultured Porphyromonadaceae bacterium
CGAGATCGCTCAGTGTCTCGTGGGCTCGGAGATGTGTATAAGAGACAGGGTATAACTCACCATATACTGCGGTTTTATTCCGGTATTGAACATGCGCAGCAGCACATTGTTGGGGAGAAAACGCGTGCGCTGCCTCTCCACCACCGTATCTACGGCGCCGGTGTAAAGGTCGCGTATGGTGTCGTGTGTGAGTATACGTTCGGAGACTGGGCGTATCACATCCTCAAACCATGCTATATCCTCCTCGGGATTTGCGTAATGCCTGTCGTTGTCAAGATCGCGCAGCGCGAACAGCCGGTAGGTGGTGTCGCGCAGACCGCGTATCACGAAGCGACCCAGTTCGTCCGTCCTTGCGAGGCGTTCGAATGGCATCTTCAGGAAAGCGGAGTCCTCCGTAGAGGTGTAGGCGCCTACAAACACCCCCTGCTGCGGCTCCATGTCTTCCGCCCCGAGCACCATACCCGATATCCGGAGCGAGTCGAGGTCAGGACCGGTAGAGAAGGTATATGCGAAACCCGAGAGAATATTGCCCTCGTTGTTGTCCTCTATGGCATCGCCGAAGTCGATGGTGTAGGTAGTGTTGGGCAGCAGGGTGTCGGTGATATTTATCTTCACGCTCCTACCCCGTGTGGAGACACGCGGGGTTGACTTGCCGGGAGGGGACAGCACCACCTTCTCGAAGGCATTCTTCACATTCACGAGTTCATTGAAAGTAATCGTGATATCCGACGGATCCACATTGACCGAGCCCGGGGCCGGACTTGCCGCCACAAAGCGGGGAGGATCCTCATCGCGCGCACCGCCGGAGGGGTTGCCGATGGAGGCACAACCCCACAGCAACGCGCCTATCATGGCGCAAAAAGCCAGACACAATACATGCCTGCTGATATGCGGTCTCAAAAATTCCTTATCGTTCATCATTGATCTCTCATCATTCATTCGCATCACCTGTATTCAGGCGGCAGTATCTTATCGGTGTCGGCTGTGTCAGCCTTCACAATCACCATGGTCTCCGCTCCTTTCCAGAAAAGAGGAGTGTGATACACCTCATATTCCAGCCTGACCGGCACGCATCCGAGCATCATGCCCTTCATGTGGGCAGCGAGCGAATCGCCGGCCACACTGAAGCGCAGCTGCTCGAAATGCAACGGGGTGGCGTCGCCAAGTTCCCGATAGGGTATCAGCACACCCTCGAAAGTCTTGACCACAGTGCCCCTGCGCTCCATGCTCTTAATATATCCGTATTTGACAGCCCCGTCTACATAAGGATGGAAGAACCATATCCAGAGCCACACGAGAGCCGCCACGACCAGGCATACTCCGGCCAGCCACCATTTCCACACCTTCCGGGGTTTCGGGATGATACGTTCGATATCCGACTCCTCCCCTATCCAATAATCAGGATCTTCAGGATCGAGTCTCGGCATCCTGACCTTCGGTTTCGGCTCAGGCTCGGGCTCCGGTTCATTCTCACTGTCGTAGAAATCATAGCCGTCGTCTTCCTTCTCTATTCTGAACAGACTTCTGCGCCGTTTGCCGGGCTGTACCACCCCGGGAGCCACCGGCTCAGGCTCATCGTCGGACTCGCCGAAGCCTTCCGGCTCACTGTCGTAACGGTCATCCACCCCATCATCGTCCGAATACCCGTCGTGATCCGGAGCGAACCCGACATCAGCCCCATCATCGCCATCGTCGAAATCATGGCCGTCATCCGGGCCGGGCAAGCAGTCCAAATCATCAGATCCGCCATCATCGGCAGCGGCCGCGCCGCGGGCGGCGCCGTGATCATTCCATGCGCCAATGTCGAGATCGTCGTCCCATAGTTCATCAATATCATCTCGATCCTTCATCGGGTCTCTATCGTCAGTCATGGTCATCTTGCAATTGAATGTTTATTATTACTGCCGGAAGTGGCGGCCACCCATATGGCGGTGAAGACTCCAAGCAGCATCAGCATCACAGTCTGTCCGCTCCATACGAGGATTGAAAACGCAGCGCCCTCCACTTCAGGCACTCCGTACACCGCAAGGCCGAACATCACGGCTATATTCCATGGTCCCAGTCCGCCATTGCTCGGGACAGCCATCCCGATTGAGGAGACCACAAACGCCACCAGACATGGCAGCAGGCCGAACGCAAGCCCCGGATCGTGGCATAGGGCGCGAGTGAACCCGAATGCGTACATCGCGACATAGAGCTGCATGAAATAGCACCCCCATATAGCCAGCGTATAGAGCAGGAATCTCCATTTTCCGGGCATTGTGACCACAACGGCAAAACCGGCCCAGATCTCCGCCGCCCAACGGCGCAGACGCACTGCGGCCGCGGAAGCGCGGTAGCGGTGAAGCAGCCACCACGCCAGCGAGACTGTAGCCACCAGGGCTATCCAAAGCCATGGAGACCCGAGCACATGCAGTATGCCCTCGCCCACGGGATATTTCGCAAGGAAGGCAGCCAGCGCGGGAGCCGCCAGCAGAAAAGCGAGCAGCGTGAGCGCCAGGACCATGATAGAATCGGAAAGACGGTCGGCCACCATGGAGCCCACCACGGTAGTGAACGGCGCCTTCGACCGGCGCGCCACGAATGTGCACCGCCATATCTCACCAAGCCTCGGCACCACGAGATTCAGCGCATAGCATCCGAATATGCTGCAGGTCACCTCCATCAGGGAGGAGGGGACATGAAGCGCATCGAACTGGATGCGCCATCTCATGGCCCTGAAGAGATGCGAGAGCACGCTTATGGCCATTCCGGCGAGAATCCACTGATATTCCACGCCATGGCTCATTATCTCGAGAGTCTGATGGAAATCAACCTTCCGGAAGAGGAGCCAGACGAGAAGCGCCGTGAGCGCCACCGGCAATATATACTGTAAGACTTTTTTCATCTTTTTTATTCATTCAAGTTTCGCAAGCTCAACTTGAAGTTTATGAGTTTATAAGTTTATAAGTTT
>USNC01000276.1 GCA_900555915.1 uncultured Porphyromonadaceae bacterium
GAGCATATCCGCCGGCGTCCCGGCATGTATATCGGCAAACTGGGCGACGGATCCCATGCGGAAGACGGCATATACGTGCTTATAAAGGAAGTTATCGACAACTCTATCGATGAATTCAACATGGGCGCCGGACGGCGCATCGATGTCGACGTGGATGCTGACACCGGCGAGGTGTCGATACGCGACTACGGACGCGGCATTCCTCTGGGCAAAGTGAAGGAAGTGGCTTCCGACATCAACACCGGCGGAAAATTCGACGACAAGAACTTCAAGAAGTCGGTCGGTCTGAACGGTGTCGGCCTCAAGGCTGTCAACGCCCTTTCCACCCACTGCGAGGTCGTCAGCCACCGCGACGGCGAATGCGTGAGAGTATCGTTCGACAGGGGAAATCTCATTGAGCAGACCGACAAGATGCCTACCGGCGAGGAAAACGGCACGCTTGTAAGTTTCCGTCCCGACGAGACACTTTTCCGCGACTACCGTTTCGATCTCGAGACCATCGAGACGATGATCAACAACTATACGTATCTGAACGCCGGCCTGCAGATATTCTTCAACGGCCGCCGCTATCTCTCGCGCCATGGCCTTCTCGACCTTCTGAAGGAGAACATAACGTCGGAACCCCTCTACCCCATCATACATCTGAAAGGAGACGACATCGAGGTGGTGATTACACATACTGACCAGAACGGTGAAGAATACTACTCATTCGTCAATGGCCAGCACACTACCCAGGGCGGCACGCATCTGGCTGCGTTCAAGGAGCATATAGGCAAGACAATCAAGGCATTCTCGGGCAAGAACTACGAATATGCCGACATTCGCAACGGCATTGTGGCGGCGGTGAGTGTCAGGATACAGGAGCCGGTGTTCGAGTCGCAGACCAAGACCAAGCTCGGCAGCAAGGAAATCGCGCCCAACAGCCCCGTGACTGTCAATAAATTCATTGGAGACTTCCTCAAGAAGGAACTTGACGACTATCTGCACAAGAATACCGACACGGCCAACTCCATGCTCAAGAAGATAGCCCAGAGCGAGAAAGAGCGCAAGGCTATGGCCGGCGTGGCAAAACTCGCGCGCGAGAAAGCCAAGAAAGTCAGCCTCCACAATAGAAAACTTCGCGACTGCCGCATCCACTACAACGACAGTCTGCGCCCATCAGCCAAGGAAGACAGGCGCGACGAGTCGGCCATCTTCATCACCGAGGGAGACTCGGCGAGCGGAACCATCACAAAGGTGAGAAACGCTGAGACTCAGGCGGTGTTCTCGCTGCGCGGCAAACCGCTCAACAGTTTCGGGCTCACCCACGAGATTGTCTACAAGAACGATGAGTTCAACCTGCTGCAGGCGGCACTCAACATCGAGGAGGGGATAGAAGGGCTGCGCTACAACAAGGTGATTATCGCTACGGATGCCGACGTAGACGGAATGCACATCCGCCTGCTCTGCATCACTTTCTTCCTCACATTCTTCCCCGACCTGGTGAAGAAAGGACATGTCTATATACTCCAGACCCCTCTCTTCAGAGTACGCAACAAAGCCGCGGTGCAGCGGCATAAAGGGAAAAAGAAGAAGGAGAACAAGGAGGGTGAGAAAGACACTTACTACTGCTACTCCGATGAGGAGCGCGAGGCGGCAATAGCCAAATTCGGGAAAAACGCCGAGATCACCCGATTCAAGGGTCTGGGTGAGATCAATGCCGACGAGTTTGCTGAATTCATAGGTCCGGACATGCGTCTCGACCCCGTGGTGGTGAAGAAAGAAGACTGCTCGGAGCAACTGCTTGAGTTCTACATGGGCAAGAACACCATGGACCGCCAGAACTTCATCATCGACAACCTTATCATTGAGGAAGACGAATTATGAGAACCGCTATCTTTCCGGGAAGTTTCGATCCGTTCACTGTCGGGCACAAAGACATTACCGACAGGGCGCTTCGCATTTTCGACCGCATCGTAATCGGTGTCGGATTCAATGAGAACAAAACATCGGGCAGCGACGTTAATCAAAGAGTGGCAGCCATCGCCGACGTCTACAGGACTGAGAGCCGGGTCAGCGTGATGAGTTACACCGGACTGACAGTGGAATTCGCCCGCAGCCAGGGAGCGGGATTCATCATTCGCGGACTGAGGGAAGTGAAGGATTTCGAATATGAGAGAAACCTCGCCGACACCAACTCCGCAATCTCAGGCATTGAGACTGTATTCCTCGTGGCCCGCCCGGAATTCGGATTCATATCAAGCAGCATGGTCCGCGAACTTGCACGCAACGGATATGACGTGGCCGGATTCCTACCCAAACCTACAAATGAATCCGCAAAATGAAGAAGACTTTATACACACTGATCATACTCTCCGCACTCACAGCCTATGCCCAGCACTTCCAGCCTGTGCACAAGCTTCAATATGCCGAACAGGCTATCGCCAAACTCTATGTGGATTCGGTGGATCAGGAAAAACTCGTAGAGGATGCCATCAAAGGAATGCTTAAGGATCTCGACCCGCATTCCTCATATACCAACGCGAAAGAAACCAAAGACCTCAACGAGCCGCTCGAAGGCTCATTCAGCGGAATAGGCATATCCTTCAATATGGCAACCGACACCCTCTATATAATCGAGACTATAGGAGGAGGCCCGTCGGAGAGGGTTGGCATTTTGCCCGGCGACAGGATCATCGAGGTAGACGACACTGTGATAGCCGGCGTGAAGATGCTCAACTCCGACATAATGCGCCGGCTGCGCGGACCTAAAGGCACCACCGTCGACGTGAAAGTGCTCAGATATGAGGCGGCGGCCCCGGACACCATCGACTTCAAGATAACCCGCGACGACATACCAATCTACAGTATTGACGCCGCGTATATGGTGGAGCCCGGAATCGGCTATATAAGAACTGTCTCTTATACACATCTCCGAGCCCACGAGACACTGAGCGATCT
>USNC01000277.1 GCA_900555915.1 uncultured Porphyromonadaceae bacterium
TATATGAAATAGATGCCAAGAAACTTGTGCTATATCACGAGAACAGGCCAAAGTTTGACCGTCTGCTTGAAACTGCACTTGAAAAATATTCCCGTATACGTCAGATTGCCGCAGCCAAAGCCGCAGCGACTCGTGTATATAAGGAGCACGACTGGGAAGTGCCGGCTGAGCGCGTATATTATGCCGACACTAACCGCGTAGCTACCGGCGAAAATCATGCGTTGCTACCGTTTATCCAACTCAACACAGCACGAAATCCTGAAAAAGAGTTTATTGACTTCCTCGAAGCAAACACCCAATACATTGACTGGTGGTATAAGAACGGCGACAACGGCAAGCAACACTATGCCGTTGAATATCACAGAGGCGATGGTGGCGAAAAGGCCCTTTTCCATGTGGATTTTGTCATCCGCATGAAAAACGGGCACATCTATCTCTTTGACACAAAGAGTGCCGGCAGCGATATGTTTGCCGCTGACAAACATAACGCTCTACTGCAATACATAAAAGAGAACTCGACCGCTGAGCAAACACTTGCCGGAGGCGTGATCCTGCATCAAGGTTCAAACTGGCTCTACTCGCCACTGCCTATCGAGAACACAACCGATACCTTAAACTGGGATAGCTTCTATCCCCAACAAGCCTAAACCATGAGCAAGGGTATAGACCAAAAATTCGTACATTACGGCACAGAAAATTCATACGTCCGAATATGGAGATCTATGCTGACTTGATGAAGCAAGACTTCTTCAACCTTCCGCTCAAAGATAAAATACTATTAATCGAGACCCTATTTCCTTTGGAATAAAATGATACGATTCCGGCAATTAAGACCTCGGACTGCGATGCTTTTTCTTCCTATCATTGGGGAGGTAGCTTACACGCGGTTGCCTTGTAATTTTACAAGGATAAGGGGCGCACACCCGAATCCATCGCTAACTTTGCACCCGGATTCAAACCCGTGGAACTTCCGGCCACCTCACCGACAGCAAGGATCTCGGGCCGTACGAGACGGTCTCAATTCTGTCAAGTGAAGTGCCGTGAACGGATGGCACAGCGAAGAGTCGCCCCCCCTTCTCTACACCCGCTGCGGAGAACCGGGCGGCGGAACGGAAACGGCAGAGGATCCTCTTGTAGAACCAGCGGCTCAAACAGGCCCGCTACATGTCCGCGCCTTGCGGATTCCATCTCCGAAGAAGGACGACCCATCCACTCCGACGACCCGGAAACCGCTGTAGAGCAAGGGAAAAGAGAACCATGACAAGTCTGCCACAAACGAACACCCCCGGCTATCCATCTATGCCGCCAACGCTTCCGACAGAACCAGCGGCTCAGACAGGCCCGCTGTCGGACGCACCGACCGCTCCGATATAAACCAATGTAGACTACGTCCCGAAGACTAATTCTGCATACACCAACCCGGGGGCTTTAGTTCGCTACAAGCATCGACAACGACGGCTTGCGACATGACCGTATTCGCGACCCTATGCTTGACATTTACGTAGGCGTAAATCAAACCAAGCCGACAGTGCTCCGTGTCTATGACGGACTCTGTCGGCTTTTCTTATTTTATCTCATCTTATTCTTATACAATGTTGAAGCGCGCAACCTTTCAAAACTTTCACAAAGCGAAAGTTGATGGTTTCAGTTTTTTTTAGTACCTTTGCAGATTGAACAACTACATACAGAATATGATATCTAAGATAGAAGAGCTTAAAAGCGAAATATCAGCAATGCAGGCTTCATCGGCTGAAGCCGTGGAGCAACTGAGGATAAAATATCTGAGCAAGAAAGGTGAGATTTCCGCGCTTATGAATGAGTTCCGCTCTGTACCCGCAGAGCAGAAACGGGAACTCGGCCAGAAACTTAACGAACTGAAGACTCTCGCTACCGAAAGACTCGCACAACTCAAGGAGTCTCTCGCGGCCGACGCCGACGCCGAGAAAAGCAGCATCGACCTGACCCGCACCGCGTCTCCACTCCAGCCCGGCACACGCCACCCGCTCTCGCTGGTGAAAAACGAGATCATCAACATTTTCGGCAACATGGGCTTCACCATCGCCGAAGGACCGGAGATCGAAGACGACTGGCACGTATTCAGCAGCCTCAACTTCCCCGCCGACCACCCCGCCCGCGACATGCAGGACACTTTCTTCATACAGCGCGACGGACAGGACGACATCCTGCTGCGTACCCACACATCCAGCGTACAGACACGCACCATGGAGCATTCCCAGCCCCCTATCCGCATCGTTTGCCCCGGCCGCGTCTACCGCAACGAGGCGATCTCTGCTCGCGCACACTGCTTCTTCCACCAGGTGGAAGGTCTATACATAGACAAGAACGTCAGCTTCGCCGACCTCAAGCAGGTGCTTCTTGAGTTTGCACAGCAGATGTTCGGACCGGAGACTAAGATACGTCTGCGTCCAAGCTACTTCCCCTTCACCGAACCATCTGCCGAGATGGACATCAGCTGCGGCATTTGTGGCGGCAAAGGATGCGCGCTCTGCAAAGGCACAGGATGGGTGGAGATACTCGGGTGCGGCATGGTAGACCCCAATGTGCTTAAATCATGCGGTATCGACCCGGAAATATATTCGGGCTACGCTTTCGGCATGGGTGTCGAGCGTATAGCCAATCTCAAATACAGAGTAAAAGACCTGCGTCTCTTCAGCGAGAACGACGTACGCTTCCTCGACGAATTCGTAGCAGCCCACTGATTTTAATGCACAATGCACAATGCATAATGCATAATTACCATGACAACGGCAATTATGCATTATGCATTTCTAATTTCCTACAGCAGGGATAATTACACATCGCGAATCACGCATTAAAATTACCTATTGAACAATAATTATGCATTATGCATTGTGCATTATGCCTGTCTCTTATAC
>USNC01000278.1 GCA_900555915.1 uncultured Porphyromonadaceae bacterium
CGCGTAAGATCGTCGGCAGCGTCAGATGTGTATAAGAGACAGCATCACCTCCTTCACAAGGTCGATATCCTTTACCGTGAACTGCACCACTGTGCCGGGTTTCACCTTGGTGAGGTCGGCCACTTTTTCCACAGAGGGAAGCACCACCCGGAGTTCATCTTCAGAATAAATCCAGTTCGGGATCTCGGCCCCGTCAGAGATGATCACCCTACCGGTCTGCGCCTCTTCGGGCACAGCCAGCGATATCTCCTGACGCGAATGGGTGATGAAGTTTTCTTCAGCCACCACCACTTCGTCGGCGAATATCACCTCGTGAATGAGATTGAGGTAATCGCCGGAGATAGTCAGCGTCTGTCCGGCCTTGACAGTCATCGGCGACATAGCGTCGATGATGATAGGCTCGGTATATGTGATTTCAGTCTTGGTCTCAATGGAGCCTCCGGCATGGCGGAGAGTGAGTCTGCCGGGCCCGGCATCCTGCGGCACCGTCACGCGAATTTCTTCATTTGAGACGACCCTTATGTCGTTGACTTCTCCCGCATCGGGAAAAACGACAGCGGTGATCTGGTCCATACCCGAGCCGAGGAAACGGAGTTCACCACCTCTTGCCACGGGACAGGGCCCGAAAACGTTGAGAGAGACACCACCCTTATACTGCTGGGTGGAGAATTCATTGTCGTCGCTGCACGAGGTCAACACTCCTCCCGTCGCGACTGCCGCAACGGCCAATAAGGCTACAGCCAATCTATTGAGTATTTTCATTCTTGCTTGATTTTTGAGATGGGGGTGTTAAAGTTCGACGGGAACCACTCTGATATTGTCGATAGCGATCACGGGGCTGCAGTCGCTGCCTTCCACGCCGCCGTTCCAGACGAAAAATGTAAGGCCGGTCAATTGCTCAGGCTTGAGAGATGTTCCGGATGAGCCTCCCTCATAATTGTAGGTGAAGGTGTTGAGTGGAATCGAGACGGTCTGCCACTCACCGCCGGTGTCGAACGAACCGGTTGATTTCCAGGGGATGTACAGGGCACGTGTCAGCGATGCGTCGCTAAGGAACGCGTTGGTGGCAGTGTTGTAGGTCACAGCATCATTGCCCGTGAAGATAACCTGGAGAGCGCTCGACTGCCACGGATTGGAAGCCGGGACGCACATCTCGAATTTCATCTGCAGGTTGTCGATGCCTTTTGTCTCTATGAGTCTGGCAAACTCCTCGCGTTCGCACAGCGGTCCGAACTCTCCGGCGTCGTCAGGCCAGAAGTTGAAGGAGAACTGATCTTCCGACCAGCTTGCACCCACACCGCCGAGAAGATCGCCGGCGAAATAGAGATAGCTGCCGTCGATGGCGTCGATACCGGCGTCAGTGCCCGGAGCGTGTACCACACCGTTGCGCCAGCCATGGCCCGAAGCGAGACCTCCGCGGCTGCCGTCCCAGTCGAAAAGAATGTTGGTGGCGTCGTGGAATTTGAACGCAGAGCGTCCGGTGCCGTAAATGGAAGAGACGTTCATGTATCCTTCCGTCCAGTTT
Source organism: uncultured Porphyromonadaceae bacterium (assembly GCA_900555915.1). Classification (GTDB taxonomy): domain Bacteria; phylum Bacteroidota; class Bacteroidia; order Bacteroidales; family Muribaculaceae; genus Lepagella. The sequence goes on from USNC01000278.1 coordinate 1,526, forward strand.
TCAGGCACCTCAAACTTTATGACAGTCTTCGATATGCTTCTGATATTTTCCCTCGGAATCTCGACATTTCCGGCGAAAGAGAGAGTAAGGGGCACATTCGGATCGTCGATGAAGTAGTCGCCATAAATTGTGGCCTCCTTGCCGGGAGCGGCCCATTCGCAGGAAATAGACCTGACCGAAGGAGCGGGCACATTCACCGAGAAATCGTAGGTGACGGTGTCGTTGGAGGCACATATCATGTATATTTTGTTGGTCACCACCTCAGGAATACCGCCTGGGATCGTCACCAGAAGGGTGTTTTCGGTGATGTAGGAAGTGTTGAGAATCGCCTCCTGGTCGTTGAAGTACATCTGCCTGATAGAAGTCAGATTCTCGCCTACGAGACAGATAATGTTGTCGAGAAATCCCGACACCAGGAGCGAGTCGCTGGCGGCAGCGCCGGCCGGGCGAATGTATTTCACTGTAGGACGCCCCTCGGTAAGTTTGAACTTGTCGGGTTCGTCTTCACACGACACCGCCATCATACCGGTCGCGAGCACCAGCGCTCCGAGCATCCATTTGCTTGATATATTTTTCATTATTGTAGATTCTGAATGATAAGACAATGGAGATTATCAATAAGCGTACTCACTGCGTACGTCAACGCTGATGGCCGGCTCCGAGAGATGCGGATTGAAGACCACGTCCTCGCTCGGGAAGGGAAGCACGAACTTGTCGGCAGTCACGTTCGGGGCGGGGGTGCTTGTGTCGTATCCTGCCTCGTATGTGCCGCTGGCAGCCGCTGCCTTCGACAAGTCCCACACGCCGTTCTCATAATAGTATTTGAAGAGGGCGCTGAGGTTCCAGTAGCTGTTGCGGCGCTGCTTCGAGAGATCGGCGATTGCGCCTTCCGCATCGTAGTAGCTGCGGCGCACGTAGTCAAACCAGCGGTCGCCTTCGAAGGCGAGTTCCAGCCTGCGCTCCTTCCATACATCGTCGAATGTGATCGATGTCTTCGGAGTCACGTTGGGCATGGAGCGGCTTCTGACAGCGTTGAAAGCCTTCAGGGCCGACGCGTCGGATGTTGACGCCGCGTTTCCGAGCACAGCCTCCGCATATACGAGGTATATATCGGCGAGGCGCAGGATATGTGTGGCGAGTCCGTTGGTCATGTTGTCGGGCGATGTGCCGAGTGCCTGCACATGGTCGTAGGTGTTGCCATAGAGGTGCTTGACACACATAGCGCCGGTAGGCGACAGCCAGTCGCCGGGGCCACCCTTGCCATATCCTTCCGGATCGTAGCAGAAACGGAGCGGATCGAAACCACCCTTGTCGGTCCAGAAACTGTCTCTTATACACATCTCCGAGCCCACGAGACACTGAGCGATCT
>USNC01000279.1 GCA_900555915.1 uncultured Porphyromonadaceae bacterium
CGTCGGCAGCGTCAGATGGGTATAAGAGACAGCCGCAGTACCATTCCGGAAATAGCCGACAAGACCGAATGCTGGCCCGACTGACAATACTCTGCTGTCTCATACCCGAGTCTTCAGCCTTCTCCTAATGTCGGGTAGCAGGATGTGTGAGCACGGAAGCGCTAATTGAAATGCGTATTTGACAGAAAAGTTTAGCCCCGTCATTTGGTAATCTGGAAAAATAGTTTTAACTTTGCATCACGTTTTGGTTCGCTTTGCAGCGATTGATAGGGAATCCGGTGAGAATCCGGAACAGACCCGCTACTGTGATTTCTGTAAACTTGCCGGCATATCGGCCACTGTCATTTATTTGATGGGAAGGCGCCGGCGGGATGGAATAAGTCAGGAGACCTGCCCGAACGATGTTTGTTTCAATAATCTCGTGGATTAGATTTTGAAGTGGAAATATTCGATGTTGTAAATACTTGTTTTACTCATCGTCTGGCCGATAGGTCGGTCGTTGCAGTTTGTTTCAACCGCGCTGTTGCAGCGAGGGTGAATTCTTATGTCTGCTTCCCGGTGGTGTCGTCGGTCTCTGTCTTCAGTTTTTTCATGAGAGTGTGTTCTTTGCGCCAGGCGGTTTGCTGTTCTATATGTTGCTGTTGACTGTCGCGCCATATGAATTGATCAATCATAAAAATACAATATTATGAAAATAGAGACTGTAGGTAGTTTTCTGCCGGGTGAAACACTGTTGTCAGCGCGACATGACTATGAACATGGTTGTATCGGCAGGCTGAGTCTGACTCAGATAGAAGATGAGGCTATTGTGGATCTTGTAGAGCGTCAGATTGCTTGCGGTATGCCTTATGTTACGTCTGGTGAGTTCCGCCGTAAGCATTGGGCCAAAGATTTCTGGTTCGGACTGAATGGTATCGCATGCGAGCACGTTGATTCCGGCCATGTTTTTCAACCGATAGAGTCTGCTACTGATCTTATTCACATCACGGGCAAAATCTCGTTTAATCCGGATCATCCCTTCTTCGGTGATTTCCGATTCCTTCATAAGGCAGTAGGTGGGCGTGCGAAATGCCGTCAGACGCTTCCTTCTCCTGCCAATCTCCTTCTTGAAGTCTATGCCTTGTCGGGCGGCAATCCGGAATCGGTTTATTCCTCGGTCGACGATCTCATAAGAGATATTGCAGACGCATATCGTTTTACTGCAATCAGGCTCCATGAACTCGGATGCGACTCGCTGCAATACGATGACACCGCACTCGGGCTGATGTGTGATGATAACTATACAAAACGTCTGCTTCAAGGTGGTGTGGATTTGCTCAGACTTCACCGGCAACTGATCGATGTCATCAACAACTCCTTGGATGGGCTCCCCTGCAGTCTTGAGAAATCAATATATATTTCAGGAGGCGACAAAATTGTGCCGGAATGGGAATTCATAGACTATCCTGACAACATAATGCCGGAAGTTTTAGCCACACTACGCGTAGACAAGTTTTTCATACCTTTCGACCTCAACTACGACTATGCGGTTGAAGTACTTAGGCATATACCTGATGGAAAGGATGTTGTGCTCGGACTCGCGGATGCTCACTCTCCTTTCGCCGACGATATGGAATCTTTGAATGAGATGGTAGGAAAGGCGGAAAAATTTATTGATCCTTCTCGCATCGCCATAAGCACGCGTACCGGCTTCAAATTGTCGTCGTATGCTGCAAGGGCTCTGACCTACGAAGATCAATGGCGAAAAATATCCGAACTCAAACTGACACAGCTTTAAGCCGATAAGACAATGTAACATAAAAATCCGCTGCCGTCCGTTTTTTCTGTTGATATATTACTTTCTTTGCCGGGCGGCAGCGGTGATTTTCCCAGAGCGGGGTGGTTAAGATTAATTAGGTCGTAACCTCTGTTGTGCCAGAGTGTTACGACCTAATTCTATGATTGTCGGAAACTGTCTCTTAATCTTCGATAGCAGCCTGCGCCGCAGCTACGCGTGCGATGGGCACGCGGTAGGGGGAGCAGCTTACGTAGTTCATGCCGAGTTTCGCGCAGAACTTCACTGAGCTGGGTTCGCCACCGTGTTCGCCACAGACTCCGACTTTCAGATCGGGGTTGGTGCTGCGGCCTTTCTGTACGCCCATTGCCACAAGCTGACCCACACCTTCCTGGTCAAGAACCTCAAACGGATCAACCTTGAGGATGCCGAGCTCTTTGTAGTGCTTGATAAACTTGGGAGCGTCGTCACGGCTGTAGCCGAACGTCATCTGGGTGAGGTCGTTGGTGCCGAACGAGAAGAATTCAGCCACTTCCGCAATCTGGTTGGCGGTGAGGGCTGCGCGCGGTACCTCGATCATTGTGCCCACCTTGTAAGGTACAGTCTCGCCTCTTTCATCGAATACCTTGGCTGCTGTAGTGTGGATCACGTTGGCCTGGTGCTGGAGCTCCTTGAGTGTGCCTACGAGGGGCACCATGATCTCAGGATGAACCTTGATTCCCTTTTCCTTGCAGTTGAGGGCAGCCTCGATGATGGCGCGGGCCTGCATCTCGGTGATCTCGGGGTAGGAGTTGCCCAGACGGCAACCGCGATGGCCCAGCATCGGATTGACTTCTGCCAGCAACTCCACTTTGGCCGCGATTTTTTCGTAGGGAACGTTCATGTCCTTGGCCAGTTCGCGCTGTTCCTTCTCGAAGTGGGGGACGAATTCATGCAAGGGGGGATCGAGCAGGCGGACCGTCACGGGATGGCCCTGCATCGCCTTGAACAGCCCCTCGAAGTCGCTGCGCTGCATCGGCAGTAACTTGGCGAGTGCTACGCGGCGGCCGGCTTCGTCGTCGGCGAGAATCATCTCGCGTACGGCCTTGATGCGGTCGCCTTCGAAGAACATGTGTTC
>USNC01000280.1 GCA_900555915.1 uncultured Porphyromonadaceae bacterium
CTACACGCGTAAGATCGTCGGCAGCGTCAGATGTGTATAAGAGACAGGACATGGACTTCATCACCATGTCTGAACACGACGTCGGCGGCAAAAATTCCGTTGGGCAGTTGGTTGATGATCACCGAATCTATTCCAACACCGAACGCCTCGATGATTCTCGAAGTAAATTCATGTGTCAGCGGGCGCGGTGTCGTGATTTTCTGCATCTGGCATTCAATCGACTGCGCCTCGTTATAGCCGATTATGATCGGAAGCCTGATTCCGCTCTCTTCCTCCTCAAGCACCATCGCATACATTCCGTTTTCTATCTGATTGTAAGTGATGCCGATTATCTTCAGTCTGACCAGTTCTTTATCCATAGTATTTCATTTATGGTTTAAGTTTAGAACAATCATTCCGGATCCAAGACATATCCTGCGGTCGGGGGTATATATAATCGCGAATTGCCCCGGGGCAATACCTTGAATATCTGAATCGGACTCCAATCGGTATGCACCGTCGCTATCCCGGAACAACCTTCCAGTAGAGAATTCCGGAGTATGGCGGGTTTTGAAAGACACCTGAACCGAAGCAGAAGCGCTCTCAAAGGGGTCGGCCGTGATCCAGTGCATTTCCTGAATGTGGATCGTACGTCCGTATTGAAGCCTTGTGTCGTAGCCATGACTTACGTAAACGACGTTGTCCCTGATATTTTTTCTTACCACAAACCACGGGCCACCTCCAAGTCCGAGCCCTTTGCGCTGGCCAATCGTATGAAACCAATATCCACGATGCTCCCCTATTTTTTTTCCGGTCTCTATTTCAATCACCGGACCCTTGCGCGTGCCGAGGTGACGCTCAAGAAAGTCGTTGTAATCTATTTTCCCAAGAAAACATATACCCTGGCTGTCCTTGCGCGTGGCATTAGGCAATTTAGACTCAAGAGCCGCCTTCCGAACCTCTTCCTTGGTCATGTCGCCAAGAGGGAACAGGATGTGGCTCAACTGGCTGTAGCTGATCTGAGCCAGAAAATCAGTCTGGTCTTTGACAGCATCGGGAGCTGTAGCAAGCCAGAATCGTCCGTCTTCTTCCAAAACTTTAGCATAATGCCCGGTAGCGGTCTTGTCGAAATTCCTGCCCCACCGGTCTTCAAAGAATCCGAATTTGATGATTTTATTACACATCATGTCGGGGTGAGGCGTCAATCCAGCCTTCACTGTATTCAATGCGTATTCCATCACATATTGCCAATACTCCTCATGCAGCGAAACCACTTCAAAAGGGAGTCCGTATTTCTTCGCAATCAGAGTGCACATCTCGATGTCTTCATCGGCAGAGCAATCGCCTTCACCGTTATCCATACCTATCCTGATATAGAAAAGATGAAGGTCGTGACCTTCCTTATAAAGCCGGTCGACGGTGACCGCGCTGTCGACGCCTCCTGAAACCAATACTGCTATTCTCACGCTCTATCAAATTGAAAATGACTATGTAATATTTCATTCACATTCTTCAGCCACATCACACTTCCTCCAGTTCATCCTCACTATGGTCTGAAGTATGAAGAAGATGAAGAGAAAGGAAATAGTCTACCGAAATCTTACCCGGTCCGACGAGAAGCAGGAAAAAGTACACACCGAGAAACATGATTGGGAGGTAACCAGGCTGCTCCCAGCCAATCATGTAGGGGGCTGTGGTTGCAACCTCGCTGAGCAGATAATGCTCAGCGACAATCATTGAGACAAATGGCGGAATTATCATCAATCTTGTCAGGAATCCGGCCATAATGAACAGACTGCACCCGATCTCTATCCATATAAGTAAATTAAGACTAATCTCGGAGCCGAGGCCCAAAATATCAGGAAAAGTCTGAGACAAAGTATCAAAGGTGTCTATCTGTCTTATTCCGAACTGCATCAGCATAATACCAATAAACAGCCGCAAGAACAGACGGCCGAGGTGGGTGTAACTGTATCCGGTGGTCTTGATATATATCCACTTAGGGAAACCGAATACTTTTCCGTTTCTTCTCATAATCTTGCAATTAAGATAATTATCACTTAACGAGCTGCAGGGCTTTCTCGACGGCTTGCATCGCCCCCATATGCTTTGCTACCACATTGCCCTCACCCGATACCAGATAAATGTCGGGAGTGTCACGCAGATCGTATAGATCAGCCACGGAGTCAGACGCACCTATGGTCCAAGTCTTGGGATAGTCTGCCGTCTCCTTTTCCCAACCTGGATCCGCATCCGGGATGATGTAGAGAACATTTATCTTGCCGTCGGCCACAGCCTTGCTGAATGCCACATTCGCCTCCATGCGCAGACGCGACATGCGGCAGTCGTCGCAAGAAGGATCTCCAAAAAAGAGAATAGTCGGAGTCGACATCGGGAAGTATCTTGCGTCATCACCATTTGAACGTTTGAAATCAAACATGGCCGGAGATGAGCCGACAAGAGTATTCTCCAGTTGCTTCAACTGCATCTCATAACGTGCACGTCTGCCGTTAGGAAATTTCTTGTTTGCCAGCACAGACCTCAGTATCTTTACATATAGCTCGTCAATCCAAATTTCGGCGCGCGGACCGTAGATGGTCTCTTCGGCTGCTTTTGCAAATTGCACAAGCAGTGTCGGATTCTTCTGCATTCCTTTCAAAAGTTTATCAAGGGCCGCATTGACTTTATCTTTTGAAGCATACTGGCATGTAGTGGCATAAACACTGAAAGCGTGATTGAGTTTCACCTGATCCACCGCCTCTTTCGACTTCAGATCGAGCGGAGTCCAGAAGTTTTCCGCAAGCCAGTCGCATTTATCAGAAAACTCTGTAAGTTCCTCGGGTGCTATGGGATATTCAAACAAGGGGGCCACATACATCCTGTCTCTTATACACATCTGACGCTGCCGACGA
>USNC01000281.1 GCA_900555915.1 uncultured Porphyromonadaceae bacterium
CACGCGTAAGATCGTCGGCAGCGTCAGATGTGTATAAGAGACAGGGATGAAATATTTCCACGTCTTCCTGAGAGTCATATGTTTTCCAACAGTCTGATATTCCTCTTTGGTCAGTTCCTGCGGAAGTTGTGAAGTCCGGGAAGAAAAAATCGGCATGTTTCGCCACGTTGCAGAGTTTTATATCGCTGACGTCAATGACGGCATCGGGATCACTGCTTTTCAGCCTGAACTGGATCTTGGCGAGGGCATGGCGGAAATTCAATCTTATTTTTCCGGAAGTCTCCTCAACATCCTTACTAACCGATATCAGAAGATCAGTGTCGTAATTCTCATTCACGAATTTCAAAGTGTGATACCACCATTGATTGTTGTTGATCTTATAAGAGGCGGGGCTGACGGCAAAAAAATCCACGGATTCATTCTCCGGCCAGTCAACAGGCGGAGAATAAATCCATGAATTAATACCAGTCCGAGTCACCACCACATTGTCCATCAGCAGGTCCGCACCCCATTCATGGTTTCGGAAAGCGCTGACTCTGAAATCCGGAATTGTGTACGTTGTGGTGACATCTCCATTCTGCGATGACATTGCAGACTCAAACCCAACCTTATCAGAGCAGCAGTCCATGTCCACATCCAAGTATGTGCAGCCCTCAAGGGATAATCCTGCGAGCAGGATTATCCCTTGGCATATGGTCGACATTATCCTGTCTGTTCTCATACAAGTTGGGGTCTTATTCAAGATACATATCTTCAAAAGAAGGATATTCGTCTACAGTGACATCAAAATCAATCTTACCCGAACCGACGGGAACACCTATTGTGATGTTGTAGGCATAGGCCTTTCCTATTTTCCAAGTAGAAGTGGTGTTGGAGGCGCCCGGTGAACTCAAAGGGAAATAGAGATAGGCATCATCCGCACCTTTCGGCCAGATCTTTACGCCAGACGTCTCATCATATATGCTGCAAAGCACCTTCACATACGCACCACTTAAATCGCTCTTTGATTCGGGAAGCACCTGAGGAATGGCAAACTCGTATCCTGTGGAATTTAGGGCCTCATATGTATCGGAAAGAGTCGCAGTCGATCCGCTGAACACAGTGACGTCGCCAAGCGATTTATAATCGTGCCATGTGCCAGAGGCTTCAGCATCGGGCGATGTGGTCTTGTCCGGGAAAGTAAAGGAGGCAGTGCCGTTGATGGCTGTCACGACCACTTCCTTTACATCCACCTTCAGCGGAGCCTGCTGGTCAGAGGCCGTCTTTCGTTTGAAATTGAACGCCACTTTGGAAAGAGCGTGCCTGAAGTTGAGACCCACAGGGTTTACAGTGGCACCTGTAGTGACAGAATAGAGAAGGTCGGTCCTTCCGTCGGTATTCTCATAGTCACCTATGTTAGGATTAGGCACCTGTGTTCCCTCCGGCTCCCCGACCATCGGGGAGATACAGTAGAAATTAACCGGAGCATCATCGGCCGGCCAATACATTACGGGAGTTGTGGTCCATGCGCTGTTGGTACGTTTGGCCACAACGTTAGACATGTAGGGGTTTGAGTTGACAAACGAGAAGATTCGGAAATGGTCGATCGAAGCAGTTGTAGTGGCGGCTTTTGAGGCTCGCGGCACAGTCACATTGAAACGGACAGCATTGTTTGAAACTTCCTGTTTCGGCTGGTCATCGTCCGAACATGCGCTCAATCCTATCAATAAAGGGAGCGCGAGCATGAATGAAGAATATCTCATAGTTTATTAAGATTATTGTTTCTAATATTGAAAACGTATGGTGTCGGCAAAGGTTGAGCGAAATGTCATATTTCTTTTCTCACACCTCAGAAGAGTCAGTGCTCAATTCTATCTCGACAGTGTCCCACTCGTCGAGACCCACATCGAGTCCTGAGTCGGGTGCCGAGACCGGAATGTCTGGCAGCGAAATGCCGGTTATGTTTATATCCACGTTATATGGGTCAGGGGCATTCTCCACAATGTCGGTCACATCAAATTCATACGCCATCTTTTTACCATCGCGAAGATAGAAATATAACCACAGGCGGCATTTACCTCTGTCTTTGATCCTGCCGAAAGCATTAAGAGTTCCGGAAAAAGAACTGTCGGAATCAGGTTCAATCTTTCCTCCCACAGTCGCATCGAAGGGTATTAGTTCGAGAGATGAGAGATAACGGCCGGCTGAAAGCCCTGTTATTGCCATACCGCTGCGGTAGACATTGGCGGCGTTAGTCACCTCAGTCACTCTCACATTATATCTTGCTGTCATCCGGGCCGGTTGCAAAGTCAGAGTCTGATAGGATTCAGAGGCAACGAACGTTTCCTTAGACGCGGCCCATACCTGATCCGGCTGGGAAATCACCGGCTGGATCTCTTCATCGGCATCTCTTGGCGGTTGACGGAAGTTCCATTCATCAGACAATGAGTCAGACAGTCTCGCCTGGCGGCATGTGATAAGAGACATGCCATAGTCATCCTGGTTCTCAAACAGGATGGTTGAAGTGTCATTGTTGAACGACATGACATTGTATATTCCGGCAGGCAAAGCGACCTCTCCCCCTTTCAAAGGAAGTTCGAAACGCCAGTATGGACTTCCGTCTTCAGGATAAAACAGAGCAGACATACCCTCAGGAGGTGTGTCCGGATCCGACTTCCATTCGAGCACCACATTAACATTGCTGTCGCCGTCTTCGCAATCGCAGTCACAATTCAGACGTATGTATGTGCATCCCGAGAGCGAAGCCGCTACAACAAGAGGAGTCAGAAAGAATGACAATATTGAGGCAGGGCGTTTTTTCATAGTTTAGGCTTTAGGTTTTAGGCTTTAGGCCTGTCTCTTATACACATCTCCGAGCCCACGAGACACTGAGCGATCTC
>USNC01000282.1 GCA_900555915.1 uncultured Porphyromonadaceae bacterium
AAGAGACAGGCCGAAGCCGCATCATACGCAGAGTTGAATAAAAAATCCGGGAAGAATCGGCCACTTCAGACTCCCTTAAGATAAGCGCCGCAAGGTTCTGAAGTTCGCTTCTGATATCGGCGAGCACCTTGTCGCGGCCCGGATCCTCAGCACCGCTCTGGAAATAGCGCAGCAGATACCTGTAGGTACTCTCCGCCTGATTCACGCGTGCGAGGCCACCCGACACCGCTACCACCCCGAGGTGGCTGCGCAGCAGGTCAAAACAGTCCTTATATCGTCCGGATCCGAGTAGACGCCCGGTTTTCCCGGCGATTGATTCTATATTGTCTTCTTTCATATTGAAGTAGTTTTTGATAAGTGAATGATTCCCCAGACATCCGACTCACAGATGAAATCCTACATAATAAAACAAATTTAATGCCAAAACACGATGAAAAGTCAGTAATTTTTACTAATTTTGCGAATTGAATACGCCAACCTTAAAACACAACAGATTGCCACGCCAATGACGAGGGCACATGTGTGTAGTGGGAAAGGCAAAAAAGGAAAAAACAAAAGACGATATGGTAATTCAAAGATGGCAGTCAGTGATGCTTCTCATCGCAGGCATCATGATGGGAATATTCTCGTTCATCTCACTCGGGCAGATACAGACCGAGTCATACACATTCAATATCACGGCGCTTGGAATCCTGCGCGAAGGAACCGCTACAGCAGCCGACGAGCCGACAGGCATCCGCACGATATATCTTCTTATCGACAGCCTGCTGGCCTGCGTGCTTTCCTTGACAGGCATCTTCTGCTTCAAGAACAGCCGCCTGCAGAAAAACCTGATTATATTCACAATACTATGCACAGTGACTGCAGGTGCACTCGCGGCATTCGGAGCCACATCGTTTGCAAGCGAATACGGTCAGCAAGTAGGATGGAGCATCTTCATCGGAGCGCCATTGGTGGCTTTGGCAGCTGACATACTCGCCTACCGCATGATCTGCTCCGACCAGAAAAGACTCAGGGATGCCGACCGGCTTCGGTGACCATTCATCTTTCGAACTGCGAAAGATGACGGTTGTTAGGTTAGGAATATGGGGATAAAGGATACTGAATAAAAAAAAAATCAACAGCCTGCGGGGACAAGACGTAAGGCAAACGAAATAAAGAGACAACGATGGCAAAGGAATTAAAGAATTTCACCAAGAGATCTGACAATTACTCACAATGGTATAACGAACTTGTGGTCAAGGCTGACCTTGCCGAGCAATCGGCGGTGCGCGGCTGCATGGTGATCAAGCCATACGGCTACGCGATATGGGAGAAAATGCAACGTACGCTCGACGACATGTTCAAGGCCACCGGCCACCAGAACGCATATTTCCCGCTGCTGATACCGAAATCATTCCTCTGCAGGGAAGCCGAACACGTGGAGGGATTCGCAAAGGAATGCGCCGTAGTGACCCACTACAGGTTGAAAAACGACCCCGAGGGCAACGGCGTTGTGGTAGACCCGGAAGCAAGACTTGAGGAAGAACTTATCATACGTCCGACATCGGAGACCATAATCTGGAACACATACAAGAACTGGATACACTCCTACCGGGATCTTCCCATCCTCATCAACCAGTGGGCCAACGTGATGCGCTGGGAAATGAGGACTCGAATGTTTCTTCGCACAGCCGAATTCCTCTGGCAGGAGGGCCACACAGCCCATGCCACCCGTGAGGAAGCAGAAGCGGAAGCACGCCGTATGCTTGAAGCGTATGCGGATTTCGCAGAGAACTACATGGCGGTTCCGGTGATAAAAGGAGTCAAGTCGCCCAACGAGAGGTTTGCCGGAGCTGTAGACACCTTCACCATCGAGGCGATGATGCAGGACGGCAAGGCACTTCAATCAGGCACAAGCCACTTCCTGGGCCAGAACTTCGCCAAGGCATTTGACGTGACCTACATAAACAAAGAGAACAAACCGGAGTATGTGTGGGCCACATCGTGGGGAGTCTCGACCCGCCTCATGGGAGCGCTTATCATGACCCACAGCGACGACAACGGACTTGTGCTGCCGCCACACCTCGCCCCGATACAGGTGGTGATAGTGCCAATCTACAAAGACAGCGAAGGGCTGGCCAAGATCTCGGAACGCGTAGAAAGCATCGTCAGGAATCTGCGCGCCAAAGGAATCAGCGTGAAATATGACGACGCCGACAACAAACGCCCCGGATTCAAATTCGCGGACTACGAGGTGAAAGGCGTGCCTGTAAGACTCGCCATAGGCGCACGCGATCTGGAAAACGGCACAGTGGAAGTGATGCGCCGCGACACGCTTGAAAAAGAGACCGTCGCCCTTGAAGGCATAGAGGAGAAAGTAGCGTCGCTGCTTGAAGAGATCCAGACGAATCTGCTCGTGAAAGCGCGCAAATACCGCGAGGAGATGACCACCACTGCCGACAGTTACGAGGAATTCAAGGAAAAGATCGAGCAGGGCGGTTTCATCCTCGCACACTGGGACGGGACTCCCGAGACCGAAGAAAAGATCAAGGAAGAGACAAAGGCCACGATACGGTGCATACCGTTTGAAGGCGACACGACACCCGGCGTGTGCATGGTGACAGGCAAGCCCTCTGCCCGCCGCGTGATATTCGCACGCTCCTACTGATCACATTCTGCAACGGAAACCACAACCACACCGATGAAGAAAACCATTCTCATATCCGCGATCGCGGGCTTGTCGATATCCGCCTCGGCGGCGACCCTTGACGCCAAAGACTACTGCGACATAAGGGTCAACGCACCGGCGGGAATCGGCGAGATGCGTCCTCTCGCCGACGGCAAGACCTACAGCGCCGTAAGCAAAGACGGGCGCAGCATCGACATATAC
>USNC01000283.1 GCA_900555915.1 uncultured Porphyromonadaceae bacterium
GCAGCGTCAGATGTGTATAAGAGACAGCTTGATTCCGAGTTTCTGGAGCATGAGCACACCGCCGATGCCGAGGAGGTACTCCTGCTTGATGCGGTTTTCCCAGTCGCCGCCATAGAGCTTGTGGGTGATCGGACGGTCATACTCGGAGTTCATGTCGAAGTCGGTGTCCAGAAGGTAGAGCTTCATGCGGCCCACGTTGACACGCCATACGTGGCAGTAGATGATGCGGCCGGGGTAGGGCACCTCGAGGATCATCGGCTGTCCGTCTTCCCCGAGCACGGGCTCGATGGGGAGCTGGTCGAAGTTCTGCGACTCATAGTTGGCTATCTGCTGGCCGTCGATGCTGAGGCTCTGCTGGAAATATCCGTAGCGGTAGAGGAAACCTACGGCTGTCATGTTGATTCTGGAGTCGGAAGCCTGCTTGATGTAGTCGCCGGCGAGCACGCCCAGACCTCCTGAATATATCTTGAGGCAGGAGCAGAGACCATACTCCATCGAGAAGTACGCCACTGAGGGGAGATCGTTGCGCATCGGCTGCTTCATGTAGTCTTTGAATGACTTGTAGACATCCTTGATGCGGTCCATCCATCCCTTGTCGTTCTGTATTTCCTGATATCTCTCGTAGCTGAGCTGCTGCAGAAGCATTACCGGGTTTTCACCTGTCTTGCGCCAGAGGTCGTGGTCGAGGTCGCGGAAAAGGTTCTTGCCCTCGCTGTTCCAGACCCACCAGAGGTTTTTCGATATTTCCTCAAGCGGACGAAGCTTCTCGGGGAGGGAGTTGGATACCACCATGTTGTGCCATGTAGGCTGGTTGGTGTTGCTTACTTGAAGTTTCATAAATTATTATTATATGTCTCGCATCCTTGTATGTCCGGATAAGGGTTCCGGATCGGAATGCGGAAGTTGAATATTATATATTTCTGTTTAGTTGTCTCGTATGTCACGTGTGGCCGGATCATTTGAGCCGCAGGTCGCGGTGTCTCTCAGCTATGCTGAAAGCCTCCTTGTAGTAGCCGATGAAGTTCTTCCAGTCGGCGAGCATCGCTGTGGCATATGCGGCTCTGGAGCATTTGCCTGCAGTGTCGCTGCCTGCGGTGGCATATTGCGCGAGGGTCGAGGCTATTGTCATCGCGGTGTTCCAGTAGCTGTTGTCGTCGCGGGGCGCCACCATCACTCCGGTGGTCTCGAGCGATTCGATGCCCGATTCTATCCTGCCTTTAGCCACGTCTGATTCCACCCACTGTCCGAAACCTGATTTGTCGGTAGTCACGGTCGGCACTCCGAAAGCGATGCTCTCGAGCGGTGTGTAGCCCCAGGGCTCGTAGTAGGAAGCGAACACTGTTATGTCAAGCGCCGGCAGAAGATCATAATAGGAGATGTTGACTATGCCGTCTGAGCCGTCAAGGTAGCAGGGCACGTAAATGACCTTCACCTGCTTCTCGCCTCCGGTCTGGAGTTCAGACTCAAGCTGGCGTATCCTGCAGCATGCGGGATCGCTGTCCTCGTTGTTGAGGCGGTGGGTGAGGAAGTCCGGTTCCACCGGAAGGCTCCCTTTCTGATAAATGTCGATCAGCAGGTTGCCGTTGGGCTCCCTGACCCATGCCGGCACAAGCACGAGTGCGAGAATGTCGCGGTGGTTTGCCGCGCCGTTGCGTGTCAGCTGGGCCATACTGTCGAGAAATACGTCAAGCCCTTTGTTGCGGTATTCGTTGCGTCCTGAAGTGGCGATTATCAATGTGTCGTCGCTCCAGTCGCGGCCTGTCATGGCGGCCGCTGTGTCGAGCAGACGCCGCCTTCCCTGCTGGCGCAGTGTCTTGTATCTGGACGGAGTGGGCACGAAGTCCGGTTCAAAACCGTTGGGCGTGACCACATCGGGTCGTTTGTCGAGCAACTGCGCGCATTCATCGGCGGTGAGGCTGCTCACTGCTGTGAAGCAGTCGGCGTTGATGGCTGCGGTCTTCTCCACAGAATGCTTCGCTTCCATGTTGAGTTCGCGGGCCATCTGGTCGCCGTTGTAGGCGGTGAAATATTCATACAGATTCTTGCCGTTGCCGCATATGGAGCGTCCTATCGAGGTGGCGTGGGTGGTGAAGAGGCTGGCAGCCTCCGGCATTATGCTGCGGAGCCAGAGCAGTCCCATTCCGGTGGTCCACTCGTTGAAGTGGGCGAGCACGTCGGTGCCTTTTGCGCCGAGGTGTCCGGCTATTGCTTTCATGGTCACGGCCGCTGCCACTCCGAATGCGCACCCTTCAGGATAGTCGCCGTAGTTATGAAGCGAGTCTACTCCGAATTTTGCCCACATCTCGCCGTAGATATCGTTGAGAGAGGCATAGACACCGTCAAACTTTATCAGCACCACCACCGGAGAGCCCGGTATGTTCCAGCGCCCTGTGCGGAGTGTGATTCCATATGGCAGTTTTAACTTGGATGCCGATTTCAGAAGTGTCTTATATTCCTTGAAGTAGGGCGAGGGTGTCTCTTCCGACCATACATCGGGGCCGATGAAGATGAGGTTGTCGCCGAATGCCTCTTTAAGTACGCGTGCTTTTGTAGAGAGCACGGTGTAGATTCCACCTATTTTGTTGCATACCTCCCAGCTTGTCTCGAAAAGTAACTTTTCTGCCGGTTTCCCGGTTTTGCTTTTTGTTTTGGAAGAAAGAGTCTTTTGTTCTTTTTTCATACTTTCCAGTTAGTTCATTCCTCATGGTGAGGACGTGATAATCCTATCAGGTCGCAAAATTACAAAAAAATCGTGTAATATGCAAGAATTTTTATGGAATTGTATGAAATTTAATCGCTTGACTTGTGTGGCTGCGCGCGGTTTGCGTGGTTAAAAAACTGCCTCCGCACGGTGTGGTGCGGAGGC
>USNC01000284.1 GCA_900555915.1 uncultured Porphyromonadaceae bacterium
GACTATCAGCCGGGACTGGCCGTTTTTGAGGTCGATCACTTCGCCTTCGAGGCCGGAGAGGCTGCCGCGGGTGACGCGGACGAGGTCGCCTTTCTTATAACTGGTCTCGGTGACTTCGACGGGGATGTCGCTCTGGCCGAGCATGAAGCGGAGGGTGTTGATCTCGGTGTCGCTTACGGTGGCTACGGGACGGTTGAGGGTGCTGTCGCGTCGGATGGCGGCGCGGTTGGTCATGAAGCGGAAGATGAAGGGGAGCCTGACGATTTCGTTGCGGCGCTGGCGTTCGGTGCAGCGGATGAAGACTACGGAGGGGATGACCACATGGTCTACTTTGGCTTTGCGTCCGTTTTTCCAGATGCGCCATACGGACTGCACGGGGACGTAGTTTTCGATGCCGAGGCGGTCGAGCTGTTCGGCGGCTTTTTTCTCGTGGCGGCTGTTGACGATTGCTACAAACCAATGGTGGGCGGATATGCCTACGGCGTCCTCAACGCTTGACACCGCTGAAGCCACGCCGGAAGTGGTTTGATTTACAATCATATAGATGATAGTGATATATCATTATGTCTGTAGCCTGCCGGGAAGGCTGGGCTATAGCATTGCAAAGTTAGTAAAAAAATTTGAGTTTGCAAAAATAAATTCACTTTTCGCTGTTCTTCACTCTTTGCGCGTTTTTTTTAATGCATAATGCATAATGCATGATGCATAATTGGCTTCGCGGCTTGGCGATAGGAACTTAGGGTCTTTAAGGTCTTTAAGGAACTTATTCCGGGCCCGCTCGGAGAGCGGGGTTACTTATGTTTTTTTTGGGGTGGGGTTTCTTTTTTTGAATTTATGTGTTAATTTTGTAGGGAATTCTTGTTGCTTGCGCTCTGCTTGAATGTCAGCGGGGGGTGTGAGGAACCGGAATGATGATTGAATTAGAATTGATAACAGTTTTGAATATGAAGACTATGAGCGTGTTGGCAGCCGCCATGATCATGACCGGTGCGGCCGGCATGTGCGGCACGGCTTCGGCCGGAAGTGTGTATGACCGTCAGTTTGACGCCTATCCTGTCTATAACGGCGATGATCTGGAACTGAGCGTGGATGCCTCCGGCACGCGCTTCAGGCTGTGGAGCCCGAAGGCGGAGGCGGCAATGCTGAATATCTACGGGCAGGGACTCAACGGAGCTCCGGAAAGGACTCTGGAGATGAGGTTTCATCCGGATAACGGGACGTGGACGGCGGAGGTGCCGGAGCGCCTCTATGGCAAATACTATACTTTCAGAGTGAAGCAGGGGGGCAAGTGGCTCGACGAGACTCCGGGAGTATGGGCGAAGGCTGTGGGCGCGAACGGCAAACGGGCTGCGATAATCGACCTTGACGAGACCGACCCGGAGGGCTGGGAGGCGGACAAGGGTCCGGAGGTGAAGAATTTCTCCGATGTGATTCTCTACGAGATGCACCACCGGGACTTCTCGATGTCGCCGACTTCGGGCATCGCCAACAAGGGTAAATTCTTAGCCTTGACGGAGAAGCAGACATGTTCGCCGGAGGGTGAGAAGACGGGTATCGAGCATCTGAAGGAATTGGGGGTGACGCATGTGCATATACTGCCGAGCTACGACTATAATTCGGTAGACGAGACCAATCTGCAGCAGAACACCTACAACTGGGGGTATGACCCGCAGAACTACAACGCCCCGGAGGGAAGCTACTCCACGAATCCGTCGGATCCGGCCACGAGGATTCGCGAGATGAAGGAGATGATAAAGGCTCTGCACGATGCGGGCATCGGGGTGGTGATGGACGTGGTCTACAACCACACGGCGGAGAACGACGGCAGCAATTTCGAGCTGACGGCACCGGGCTACTACCACCGCCACTGGGACGACGGACGCTACAGCGACGCTTCGGGCTGCGGCAACGAGACGGCATCCGACCGGCAGCAGATGCGCGACTATATAGTGAACTCGGTGAAGTACTGGGCCAAGGAGTATCACGTAGACGGGTTCAGGTTTGACCTGATGGCTATCCACGACACGGAGACGATGAACGAGGTGGCGGCTGAACTGAAGAAGATAAATCCTTCGATCTTCGTATATGGCGAGGGCTGGACGGCGGGCGACTCTCCCCTACCCCAGGAGCGCCGGGCGCTTAAGGAGAATGTGAGCAAGATGAAGGGGATAGCGGTGTTCTCAGACGATCTGCGCGACGCTGTGAAGGGCCACTATTCGGATGCGGCCGACAGGGGTTTCGCCACGGGGAAACCGGGCAACGAGGAGACTGTGAAGATAGGCATCGTGGCCGCCACGGCGCATCCGCAGGTGGACTACAGCAAGGGGAACAATTCAAAATTCGCTTATGCCGGGTCGCCGGAGATGATAGTGAACTATGTGAGCTGCCACGACGACCTTATGCTGACCGACAAGCTGCGCAAGTCGATGCCTGAGGCTACGGACGCGGAGCGCATGGCGGCGGCGAAACTTGCGCAGACGATTGTGTTCACGTCGCAGGGGACGCCTTTCATGTTTGCGGGCGAGGAGATCTTCCGCGACAAGAAGGGAGTGCACAACTCATATAAGAGTCCGGATTCGATCAATGCGATAGACTGGAGTCTGAAGGCGAGGAACCGCGACCAGTTCGACTACTACAAGGGGCTGATAGCGCTGCGCAAGGCGCATCCGGCTTTCAGGATGACTTCGGCCGAGCAGATTGCGAAGCATCTGGTGTTTGACAAGACAGATGCCAAGAAGACTCCCAATCTGATTTCCTACACGCTGAGGGATCATGCCAACGGCGATGCCTGGAAGGATATCAAGGGGATATTCAACCTGTCTCTTATACACATCTCCGAGCCCACGAGAC
>USNC01000285.1 GCA_900555915.1 uncultured Porphyromonadaceae bacterium
GTCGGCACCCCATACCACTCTCGCCAGCCTCGCCCAGCCGATGGCTCCGGCACACATGTAGCAGGGTTCCACCGTCACGTAAAGCGTGCATTCCGGAAGCACGCGCCCTCCCAAGTTGGTCTGGGCCGCCGTGATGGCAAGCATCTCGGCGTGGGCCGTCACGTCGGTGAGACGTTCAGTCTGGTTGTGGCCGCGGCCGATGATGCGGTCGTTGCATACCACCACCGCGCCCACCGGCACCTCGTCCTCGCTGTAGGCGGCCTGGGCTTCCCTAAGTGCCTCGCGCATCCAGTATTGGTCGTCGTGCGCGGTCATCATGATTCCGGGTCCTTTTCTTCAAGGTTGCGGCTCTCCACCTGCGCCGCGCATTCCGCCACCCGCTGCATCAGCCAGCGCGGTGTCGATGTGGCTCCGCAGATGCCGATGCTTTCAGCGCCCGACAGCCAGTCGGGGTTCAGTTCCGTTTCGTCGGTGATCAGATATGTGCGCGGGTTCACCTCCCGGCATTGCGCGTAGAGCACCTTGCCGTTGCTGCTCTTCGCCCCGCTCACGAAAAGTATCACGTCGTGGCTCGCGGCAAACTCTCTCATCTTGGGCATGCGGTTGGCCACCTGCCTGCATATCGTGTCAAACCATTGGAAACTTCCCTTCTGCTTCCTCTCCTTTATCTCGGCCACAATCTCCTGAAATCCCTCTATCGACTTCGTGGTCTGCGAATAGAGCCAGATGTCGCGCTCGAGGTCGAGGTCGTCGAGGTCTTTTTTGTCCTGTATCACCACCGCGCTGCCGTCCGTCTGCCCTACGAGGCCGTTCACCTCCGCATGGCCCGGTTTGCCGTAGATGATGATAAGCGGGTCGCTGCCGGCGGTGTTCTCCTCTCCCAGCGACTTGGCATATGCTTCCTTGATGCGCTTCTGCAGCTGAAGCACCACCGGACACGTGGCGTCGATTATCTCTATGTTGTTGCGCCGTGCCGTCTCATACGTCGAGGGTGGTTCGCCGTGGGCGCGCAGAAGCACCTTCACGTCGTGGAGTTTGGCGAACTCCTCATGGTCCACCGTTATGAGACCCTTGTTGCGCAGACGCTCCACTTCGCCCGCGTTGTGCACTATGTCGCCAAGGCAGTAGAGCACACCCGTGCGCTCCAGTTCCTCCTCGGCCTTGCTGATCGCGGTGGTCACCCCGAAGCAGAAGCCGCTGCCGCTGTCAATCTCTATATCAGCCATACTCTATACTCTATACTCCATACTCTATACTGGCGGCAAAGCCGCCCACTTTATACTTCCTCAATCTTTTCTCCGAAAAGATTGAGGAGCACCTCCATCTGTTCCTCGCGTGTAAGGTTGTCGTTGTCGAGCACATACGCGTCGTCGGCCTTGCGCAGCGGCGACTCCTTGCGGGTAGTGTCGATATGGTCGCGCTCGCGGATGTTGGCGAGCACTTCCTCATAGTCGGCGGGAGTGCCCTTTTCGGCCAGTTCGTCGAAGCGGCGCTTCGCCCGTACTTCCGCGCTGGCGTCGACAAACACCTTCATCTCGGCGTCCGGGAAGACGGTTGTGCCGATATCGCGCCCGTCCATCACTATTCCCTTCTCCTTGCCGTAGGCCTGCTGCAGTCCCACCAGATAGTGGCGCACCTCAGGTATCACCGACACCGGGCTCACCATCCCGCTCACCCTCATGCCGCGGATCTCCGTCTCCACATCCTCTCCGTTGAGCATCGTGTGCTGGGTGCCGTCGGCCTGCAGGGCGAATGAGATATCAATGCCCGCAAGAGCCTTCACAAGAGCCTCCGCGTCAACCTCTTTGGTTTCCTCGTCGGCCATGCCGTTGCGGAGGGCGAAGAGGGTAGTGGCGCGATACATCGCGCCACTGTCCACATATACGTAACCTATCTCTCTGGCGAGCTGCTTGGCCATGGTGCTCTTGCCGCTCGAACTGTATCCGTCGATAGCTATCGTTATCTTTTTCATCTCAGATGGATGCTTTGCTCCGGCTGCCTCCGACCGCTGTCATTAGCCCAATTAGCCCAATTAGCCCAATTAGTCCAATTAGTCCAATTAGCCCAATTAGTCATTCGAAAGCCGCCGAAGCAAAAATTCTAAATTCTAAATTTTAAATTCTAAATTTTAAATTCTAAATTTTTATTTCTTCTTCCGTGTCCGCACCATCTTCAGCACCTGCGCAGTCCGGGCCGGAAGATACATCTTGAGCCAGCCCTTCCCGGCGGGGGAGTAGAGCGGGTCCGGTGTCGTGAAGTGGTGCACAGTGTCGTCCACAAGGCCGAAACCGCCGAAATCCTTGGCGTCGGAGTCGAGCACCACCTCGTATTCTCCGGCCGGCGCCAGGAAGCCGTACCCGTCAAACGACTTGTTCGGACTCCAGTTGAACACGAATATCAGGTCGCCCCTCTTGAAGGCGAGCACCTGGTCGTCGTCCTTCTCCCAGAGTTTCTCCACCGGTTTCGCCTGGAAGTTATACTGCTTGTCGACGACGCTTATCATCGAGTTGTCGAAAGCGTTCAGGAATTTGTATTTCAGATCCTCGCGGTCCACGAGGTCCCACTGGCGGCGCGCATACTTATGGCTCCAGCCGTTCCCCTCGCGCGGGAAGTCGATCCATTCCGGATGGCCGAACTCGTTGCCCATGAAGTTGAGGTAGCCGCCGTTGATGGTGGCCAGCGTCACGAGCCGTATCATCTTGTGAAGCGCCATGCCGCGCTCCACGGTGAAGTTGTTGTCGTCCACCATCATGTGCCAGTACATCTCCTTGTCGATGAGCCGGAAGATGATCGTCTTGTCGCCCACGAGAGCCTGGTCGTGGCTTTCGCAGTATGAGATCTGTCTCTTA
>USNC01000286.1 GCA_900555915.1 uncultured Porphyromonadaceae bacterium
CTCAGTGTCTCGTGGGCTCGGAGATGTGTATAAGAGACAGGGTGTTCATGTGTCTTGTGGTCACTTCGCATTCTGTATATCTTGCTGCGCTCGACCTTACGAGCCTCATGGTGCTTCCTGCATATCTGTTCAGCGGGATGTTCCTTTGGAAATGCAGTCTCGAATCAAAACGCCAGCCGCCGTTGATCGCGCTGTCATCGTCGAAACAGCGCAATTTTTTCAGGCTGATCGGTATAGGGGCTACAATCTTCTGCTCCTATATCGTATGCACGAGCAATGTGGCACTGATGACAGTGACTGTTTTGTTCTATTTGCCGGGTGTGTTCTTTTATGTCAAGGCTCGCAGGGAGCATTTCCCGGGGCAGCCTGTCTTCACTTCTGTTGAGAAGTGGATCCTCGGCATACTTATAGCGCTCGGTGTCGTTGCCGCTGTATTGCTCCTGACTGGCCATTCCGGTCTGTGATGGATATCTCATATTGCAGAACCCCGGATCATGGACATCCATGGTCCGGGTTTTGCGCGTGTTCCGGTGTGAGGTCGCGTTGTGCGCCGAATATCCGGGGTGTCAGGACTGGAAAATATGTCGGAATACGTCGGTCACTTTATTGACTTCCACAATCTTGATGCTGAATTTATCGTGTATCCCCTTCAGATTGCCCGAAGGGATGAAGATAGTGTCGAATCCTAATTTGGCTGCCTCCGACACCCTCTGGTCGATGCGTGTCACGGTGCGTATCTCTCCGGATAGTCCCACTTCGCCGGCAAACGCAGTGTTGCGTGGCACCGGGACATCGAAATTAGACGACATCACAGCGGCCACAACCGCAAGGTCGAGCGCCGGATCCGTCACCTTAAGGCCTCCTGCTATGTTGAGAAACACGTCTTTCTGTCCCAGTTTGAAGCGCGCCCGCTTCTCCAGCACGGCCAGAAGCATGTTGAGGCGCCGTTGGTCATAGCCTGTCACAGAGCGCTGCGGCGTGCCGTAGGCCGCCGACGACACCAGCGCCTGCACCTCCACCAGAAACGGACGGGCACCGTCGATGGTGACGCCTATAGCGATGCCGCTCATGTCCTCGTCGCGATTGTCGCTGAGAAGCATCTCCGAGGGGTTTTTTACCTCGCGCAGGCCTCGCTGCACCATCTCGTAGATGCCTATCTCATTGGTACTTCCGAAGCGGTTTTTTATCGCTCTCAGTATGCGGTAGAGATATTGCCGGTCGCCTTCAAACTGGATCACGGTGTCCACAATGTGCTCGAGCACTTTCGGTCCGGCGATGGCTCCATCCTTGTTGATATGGCCCACAAGTATCACCGGCACACCAGAAGATTTTGCATAGCGGAGCAGCGCGGCGGTGCATTCCCTCACCTGACTGACGCTGCCCGCCGCCGACTCTATGTCGGCCGAGGCTATGGTCTGTATCGAATCCACCACCACCAGTTGCGGTTTTACGTTCTCTATCTGTGTGAATATTCTGTCGAGTTGCGTCTCTGTGAGTATGAATGTGTTTTCCGATACTTTTCCCAGTCGGTCGGCCCTGAGTTTTAATTGCGACGCCGATTCCTCTCCGCTCACGTAGAGGATACGCCGGTTGCGTATCGAAAGGATATTCTGCAGCAACAATGTAGACTTACCTATGCCCGGCTCGCCTCCGAGCAGTGTGAGGCTGCCGGCCACAAGACCGCCTCCGAGCACCCTGTTCAATTCTTCCGACGGCATATGGATGCGGGGCTCGTCGAGCGGCTCGATCTCCGACAGTTTTATCGGTCGGGATCCTTCCGTGGCGAGAAGACCTTTGTTTTTTGATTTCTTTGTCGACACTTTTTCCTCCACGAATGTGTTCCATTCGCCGCATGCCGGACATTTACCCATCCATTTGGCAGACTCGTGGCCGCAACTGCTGCAAAAATATACAGACTTCATGCCTTATGATTCCTTTCTTTGAAGTAGTTTAAACTGATTCTTAATTCAAGTGAGCCTCCTCATGAATTCCGACACTGTGACTGCGGTTGCTGCCGCCACATTGAGCGATTCAGCATGCGGTCCTCCTGAGAAACTCGGAATAAGCAGAGGTTTGTTAACCCGGAGGCGTATTTCTTCGCTCAGCCCGTTACCCTCATTGCCCATGACTACAAAAGCAGGCAATGACAGATCGGCATGATAGATATCCTCACCGTCAAGAAGAGTGCCGCATACCGGAATCTCCGGATGTGTGTCGATTGTCTCTGCCAGATCCGCCTGCACTATTCTGACCATTCCGATCGCGCCCATCGAAGACTGCACCGCTTTCGGATTGTACGGATCGGCGCATCCGGTGCCCAACACCACCTGACCTGCGCCAAACCATGAAGCGATTCTTAGTATCGTGCCGAGATTGCCCGGGTCCTGCACTGCGTCGAGCATCAGAGTCAGCGAACTCGAAAGGAGAGTGGTGTCGAGCCTGCAAGGCTCCGGCATCCTGTAGATGGCTATCACGTCAGGAAGTGTCTGGAACTGTGATATGCGGCGCATGTCCGGCTCGCTTACCGTCATTACCGCGCATCCCTCATATCGGCTCATGTCTGTGTCGGCTGTGTCAAGTCTGAGTATTGCCTCGGTCTTGAAAAAGTCTATTGTGTCTGCCACGCATTTCGATCCCTCAGCCATGAAAATGCCGAGTTTCTCGCGTTGCTTGCGGCTTCCTAATCTTGAATATAGATTCACCTTGGTTTTGGATATCTCCATTTGTGAAGTGTTTTTTTCGATGCAATTACTGCATCCGGGTAATAATCAGAAGGCTTCGCCAATCTTTAGACCCCATTTCATAAAATTTCAGAAACCCCGGGGCGGTTTTGGGCGAGCGATTT
>USNC01000287.1 GCA_900555915.1 uncultured Porphyromonadaceae bacterium
ATACAGATATGAGGCTTGACGGAAGAAGGAGCAGCGGCAATATCCGCGACCGCAGGGGAGTGTCGGGAAAGACCATCGGCATAGGAGGCGGAATAGTGGGAGTGATCATAGCGGCGGTGATCACCTTCCTTTCAGGAGGTGATTTCGGCGATGTGGCCCGTGTGGCGTTCGACACGGTGCAGAATCAGAACAGTTCGCCGCAGCAGGCGGCCAGGCAGCTCGACGCCGAAGACCAGAGGCTCTACGACCTCTCGGCAAAGGTGCTGGCGGGCACCGAAGATGTGTGGTCGGCGATTTTCCGCGAGCAGGGTTGGGGAGAATACAAACCGCCGCAGATGGTGGTCTACAGCGGATCGATACAGACAGGATGCGGACAGGGCACGGCACAGACCGGACCGTTTTATTGCTCGGCCGACGAGACAGTATATATCGACCTCGACTTCTTCCGCACCATGGAGCGCGACATAGGTGCCTCCGGCGATTTCTGCTATGCCTACGTGATCGCCCATGAGGTGGGCCACCATGTGCAGCACCTGCTCGGCACTCTCGACAAGGCTCACGGCGCAATGGCGCGTCTTTCGGAAGAAGAGGCCAACAAGATAAGCGTATGCCTCGAACTGCAGGCCGACTTCTACGCCGGAGTGTGGGGACATACCGACAATGAGATGTTCGGCTCCATAGAGCCCGGCGACGTGGAGAACGCCATCAACGCCGCCTCAAAGATAGGCGACGACTATCTCCAGAAGAAAGCCTACGGGCGCGAGATGCCCGAATCGTTCAACCACGGCCGCAGCCAATGGCGCGTCAACTGGCTCTCGAAAGGCCTCAAGACGGGCGATGTAGCCTATGGCGACACCTTCACCGGTTCATACCCTCCGTTATGACGTCCCCTCCGGCGGAAAGGGCGCGCAGTGTACGCTTGAACGCGACATAGAGGATCAGAGCCGCCGAGAACAGCGCGAACGAGAAACTGTAGTAGACACCTACGTTGCCCATTCCCGTGACGTTGCCCAGAAGATAGAGAGCGGGTATGCCGATCAGAAGATATGATATCAGGGCCACCCAGAGGAAGGGGCGCGTGTTGCCCATGCCGCGAACGCCGTTGGCGAAAGTGAGCTGTATGGCGTCGCCATACTGATAGAGCACCAGCGGAATGATCAGCGCGCGTGCGGAAGCCGCCACCTCCGGATCGGGAGTGAAGAAGCCCACGAGGTCAGACGCCGCGAAAAAGAAAAGGAGAGACGCCGCCGTGGCGAGCACCAGATTGAGGTGCAGCCCGGCTATGGTGGCGCGGTGCACGCCGGTCATGTCGCCCGTGCCGGTGAAGTTGGCGGAGCGTATCGATACCGCCACTCCGAAACTCATGTATACCATGAAGCCGAGCTGCGATATGGTGTTGATCACCTGATAGGCGGCGAGCTGGATCTTGCCGAACCATCCCGACACCACCGCCCCGAGCGACCATAGCGCCACCTCAAACCCCGACTGTACCATTATGGGCCATGATATGGACCATACCTGACGCCTGATGTGGCCGACATGGCTTGACCCGAGCGCCCCTTTCAGATATGGGCGGTAGCGGCGCGTGGTGCTGAAGACTATCATCACGCCGATCACCGACACCCAGCGCGCCGTAAGCGTGGAGATGCCGGCGCCGTTGAGCCCCATCTCAGGGAAGCCGCCATGGCCGAAGATGAGCAGATAGTTGCCAAGGATATTAAGCACGTTGGCCGAGAGGATTATCCACATCGGCGTGGCAGTGTCGGTGACAGCGTTGGCCGTCTGCTGCGAACAGTTGAATATGGCCACCGGAAGCAGCGACGCGAGAATGATGAGATAATACTCGCGTATCAGCGGCAGCAGCTCCTCGGGTTGTCCGAACTTGTCGAGGAAGAAATAGAGTATGGCCATGATGACAGTCAGCCCGACCGACACAAAGGCGTTGGTCTGGAGTCCGGCGCGGAGAGCACGCCCCACGCCGTCATGGTCTTTTCTTCCGAAGAGCGCGCCGATGAGCGGGGTGATGCCGGATGCGAATCCGATCTGCATCACCATCGGAATCATGAATATGGAATTGACAAAGGCGGCCGCGGCGAGCTGGTCCACTCCGTAGGCTCCCACCATCGCTGTGTCGGCAAAGGCCACCGTGATGATGCCGAGCTGTGTCGCCATCACCGGTGTGCCCAATCTGAACAATGACTTGTATTCTGACTTCAGTCCAGTGGTTTGCATGACTTTGCGTTTGTCGTTGGCCCCATCTCAGGGTATAAGGTTTTGTGATAAATATCAGGGTCTAAGGATTATTGGAATTCTCCAGGCGGTCGAGGAGAGTGGCGCATCCGTCTTCGATAAGATCAAGGGCTTTCTCAAACCCTTCCGCGCCTTCATAGTAGGGATCGGGCACGCAGTCGGCCCAGGGATGCAGCGTGAAGAAATCGGCCATCCTCACCACCTTGGCTTCCGCCTCGGGTGTCGGCGCCATTCGGCGCAGCCGGTCGAAATTGGAGTCGTCCATGGCCACTATGATATCGAAGCGGTCGAAGTCCGATTCCCTCACCTGGCGTGCGCGGTGGGTCAGTTCCAGACCGCGTCGGCGCGCATGCACCCGCATGCGCTGGTCGGGGAGTTGCCCGGCATGTCCGCCGTAGAGGCCGGCCGAGTCTATCTCATATCTGCCTGTCAGCCCCCGCTCCGCGACGAGCCGCTCCATCACGCCGTGCGCGGCCGGGCTGCGGCAGATATTGCCGAGGCATACGAAAAGTAATTCTTTCATATTTTAGATCCCATTTCATAAAATTTCAGAAACCCCGGGGCGGTTTTGGGCGAGCGATTTTCGC
>USNC01000288.1 GCA_900555915.1 uncultured Porphyromonadaceae bacterium
ACCCTGAACCCTAAACCCTAAAGCCTAAAGCCTAAAGCCTAAAGCCTAATTAATTTGCCCGTTTCAAAGTAATTTAGTATATTTGTGGTTTGAATCAAATATCAAGGCATGGATTTTAAAATCACATCAAAATACAGACCTACGGGCGACCAGCCCGAGGCGATAGCCGAACTTGTGGAGGGTGTCCTTGACGGACACCCCTCGCAGACCCTGCTCGGCGTCACAGGCAGCGGTAAGACGTTCACCATGGCCAACGTCATTGCAAAGGTGAAACGTCCCACTCTGATACTCAGCCACAACAAGACCCTTGCGGCTCAGTTATACGGAGAGATGAAGAATTTCTTTCCGGAAAACTCAGTGCAGTATTTCGTGAGTTATTACGACTACTACCAGCCTGAGGCATACATCCCGTCGAGCGACAAATACATAGAGAAAGACCTGATGATCAACGACCAGATAGAGCGGCTCCGACTGTCTACAGTGGCCTCGCTGCTCAGCGGACGCCGCGATGTGGTGGTGGTCTCGTCGGTGAGCTGCATCTACGGTATGGGCAATCCTGCCGATTTCTCGAAGAGCGTGGTGAGGATAGAACTCGGCCAGCATATCACACGCAACGCCTTCCTGCGGCAACTCGTCGATTCGCTCTACAGCCGCACCGAGATGGATCCGGCCAGCGGCGAATTCAGGGTGAAGGGCGATACGGTCGACATCAAACTGTCGTTCGAGGACATTCAGCTGAGGGTCATCTTCTGGGGCGACGAGATCGAGACCATACAGACCGTTGACCCCCAGACCGGCATAGTGCTGAGCCAGCTCGACGGCTTCAACATATATCCGGCCAACATCTTTGTGGCCAGCAAGGAGCAGACCGCCAACGCTGTGAACAGGATAGCGGTAGACCTTGGCACTCAGGCCGACTTCTTCCGCAAGGAAGGGAGGATGCTCGAGGCCCAGAGGCTTACCGAACGCGTCAACTACGACCTCGAGATGATTAAGGAACTCGGTCACTGTTCCGGCATTGAGAACTATTCCCGATATTTCGACGGACGCGAACCGGGAATGCGTCCGTTCTGCCTTCTCGACTACTTTCCGAACGACTTCCTCACCATCATCGACGAGAGCCATGTGACTCTCCCCCAGCTGCGCGGCATGAACGCAGGCGACCTCGCCCGCAAACTTAATCTCGTGGAGTATGGTTTCCGCTTGCCAGCCGCCATTGACAACAGGCCGCTGAAATTCGAGGAATTCGAGAGTCTGACACCTCAGACCATCTATGTGAGCGCCACTCCCGGCGACTATGAGCTCCAGCGCTGCGAAGGAATCGTCACCGAACAGATCATACGTCCTACCGGTCTGCTCGATCCGCTGATCGAGGTGCGGCCGTCGATCAATCAGATCGACGACCTTCTCGAGGAGATACAGCTGAGAGTGGAGCGCGAGGAGAGGGTGCTGGTGACAACCCTGACCAAGCGGATGGCCGAGGAACTCGACGCCCACCTGCATGGCTATGGCATTAGAAGCGCATATATCCATTCCGACGTTGACACTCTCGAACGCATACAGATCCTAAACGACCTGCGAGAGGGTATCTACGACGTGCTGATCGGCGTAAACCTTCTCAGGGAGGGTCTCGACCTTCCGGAGGTGTCGCTCGTGGCGATACTCGACGCCGACAAGGAGGGTTTTCTGCGCAACCACCGCAGCCTGACACAGACCGCCGGTCGTGCGGCCCGAAATGTCAACGGAATGGTGATAATGTATGCCGACAAGATCACCGACTCCATGCAGAAGACCATCGACGAGACCGACCGGAGACGGGCCAAGCAGCAGCGCTACAATGAGGAGCACGGCATCACCCCCACTCCCATCATAAAGGAGACCAACACCGATCTGATCGAACTCTACCAGGGCGAGAAGGAGACCGGAGCCTCCACCGCAAAGAAAACGGCCGCAGCCGCTGTCGGACGCGCGGACCGCAGCCGGAAGAGCGTCCGGCCCGCGCCGGAACCGCGCCCCTACATAGAGCGGGAGATGGATGGCGACGGCCTGGCGGCAGACCCGGTGGTGGAATATATGACCGCGGCCGATCTGAAAGCCAGAATCGCGAAGGTGGAGTCGGACATGACGAAAGCCGCGAAGGCTATGGACTTCATGGAGGCGGCGCGGCTCCGCGACGAACTTCTCTCGCTAAGGGAACTTCTAACTGCAAAAGAAAAAGAAAAGGATGTCAAGATATAAGAAAACGGATTTCCTTCCCACCACAGCCGACGAGATGAAGATGCTCGGATGGGATCAGGCCGACGTGATCATCTTCAGCGGAGATGCCTACGTGGACCATCCTTCGTTTGGAGCGGCCGTGATCGGACGCACTCTGCAGGCCGCCGGCTACAAGGTGGCGATAGTGCCTCAGCCCAACTGGCGCGATGACCTGCGCGATTTCAGAAAACTCGGGCGTCCGAGACTTTTCTTCGGTGTGTCGGCTGGCGCTATGGACTCGATGGTGAACCACTACACGGCCAACCGCCGTCTGCGCCACGACGACGCGTACACTCCGGGAGGAAAACACGGCATGCGGCCCGATTATCCGACGGTGGTCTACAGCGGGATTCTGAAAGAGATTTACCCGGACGTTCCCGTAGTGGCCGGAGGCATCGAGGCGTCGCTGCGCAGGGTGGCTCACTACGACTACTGGCAAGACAGACTCCGCCCTTCGATTCTCGCCGACGCAGACGTCGACATGATATCTTACGGCATGGGAGAGAAAACGATATTGGAAATAGCGCGGCGGCTTGATGCGGGCGAGAGCGTCAAGGATATGACCTGTCTCTTAT
>USNC01000289.1 GCA_900555915.1 uncultured Porphyromonadaceae bacterium
TGTATAAGAGACAGCTCCATGGCTCGACGGATTCTCCATCGGCGAACTCCATTCGATAGCCGTCTCCCACGGCGAGGGTAAATTCACAGCAAGCGCCGAACTGGTGAAGAAACTCGCCGAAGCCGGCCAGATAGCATTCCAATATGCCGACGCCGAAGGCAACGCCACAATGGAGAGCCCCTTCAACCCCAACGGATCGACCGATGCCATCGAAGGCATAATCAGCCCCGACGGCCAGATCCTCGGCAAAATGGGACACTCCGAACGCTACGACGACGGACTGATGAAGAACATCGCCGGCAACAAGCGCCAGAACCTCTTCGCCAACGCCGTGAAGTATTTTTCCGCTAAATAACACTCTGACACTTCATGATGCATCATAATATCCCATGATGCATCATGAAACAACCCAACATTCAAAATCCAACATTCAACATTATATAAAGAATGGCCAAATCATATGAAGCCTCCGGCGTGAACCTCGAAGCCGGATACGAAGTTGTGAGCCGCATCAAGAAGCATGTGGCAAGCACCAACCGCCCCGGCGTGATGGGCAACATCGGCGCTTTCGGCGGCATGTTCGACCTCGCGTCGCTCGGATATAAGGAACCGATCCTGGTAAGCGGCACCGACGGTGTCGGCACCAAGCTTAAAATCGCGTTCGCCGTAGACAAACACGACACCATCGGCATCGATGCAGTGGCCATGTGTGTCAACGACGTGCTCGCGCAGGGTGCCGAACCACTCTTCTTCCTCGACTACGTGGCAGTAGGCAAAAACGAACCTGCAGTGGTGGAAGCCATCGTCTCCGGCGTGGCTGAAGGATGCCGCCAGGCCGGCTGCGCGCTGATCGGCGGCGAGACCGCCGAGATGCCGGGCATGTACCAGCCGGGCGACTATGACATCGCGGGATTCACGGTAGGAGCCGTAGACCGCGCCAACCTTATCGACGGCACAAAAGTGAAGACCGGCGACGTGCTTGTGGGCATAGCATCCTCAGGCGTTCACTCCAACGGATTCTCGCTCGTGCGTAAGGTTGTGGCCGACGCAGGTCTCGACTTCAATACAAAATATGAGGAGACAGGCGACCAGACTCTCGGCGAGATGCTGCTCACCCCGACCCGCATCTATGTGAAACCGGTGCTCGACGTGATCCGCAACCTCGACGTGCACGGCGTGGCCCACATCACCGGCGGCGGTTTTGACGAGAATATCCCGCGCATACTGCACGAAGGCCAGGGAATCGAGGTGAAGGAAGGGAGCTGGGAGATTCTTCCCGTGTTCCGTCTGCTCGAGAAATACGGCAAGGTGCCCCACCGCGAGATGTTCAACATCTTCAACATGGGTGTCGGCATGGTGCTCGCCGTCGACGAGAAAGACGCGGCCAAGGCCATCGAGATCCTTGCGAAGCATGGCGAGAAAGCGAGCGTGATCGGCAAGATCACCGACAAGCCAGGAGTAGAAATTAAATAAAGCCAAATTCATCATGATGCATCATGTTATATCATGATGCATCATGATTTCAATTAAAACGAATAAAATGAGAGCTTTAATCAGCGTAAGCGACAAGCGTGGCGTGGTGGATTTCGCCCGCGCGCTCCAGAATATGGGATGGGACATCATCGCCACAGGAGGCACTATGAAGACACTCCGCGATGCGGGTCTCACAATCATCAACATAAGCGACGTCACCGGTTTTCCCGAGATATGCGAGGGCCGTGTGAAGACGCTCCACCCGAAGGTGCACGGCGGCCTGCTGGCGCGCCGCGACGTGCCTGAACACATGGCTGAGATCGCCGCCAACGGCATCGAGACCATCGACATGGTCTGCGTCAACCTCTACCCCTTCGAGGCCACAATAGCCAAAGAAGGAGTGACACTTGCCGACGCAGTGGAGAACATCGACATAGGCGGCCCCTCCATGCTCCGCAGCGCAGCGAAGAATTTCGCATCGGTCACTGTGGTGTGCGACCCGGACGACTACGCCACAATTCTTGCCGAGATAGCAGAGACAGGCAACACACTGCCCGAGACCCGCTTCAAACTCTCGGCCAAGGCTTACACCCACACCGCGCTCTACGACAGCCACATCGCCACATTCATGCGCGAGAAGGCCGGACTGGATGAGAAACTCTTCCTTTCGTTCGACCGCATGCAGACCCTCCGCTATGGTGAGAACCCCCACCAGCAGGCAGCGCTCTACAAGGCTCCGGAAGAGGAATCCTACTCGCTGCTCAACGCAGTGCAGCTCAACGGCAAGGAACTCAGCTACAACAACATCCAGGATGCCAACGCAGCGCTCAACATAGTGCGCGAGTTTGACGAGCCATTCTGCGTGGGTCTGAAGCACATGAACCCTTGCGGCGCGGCTATCGGCAAGGACATCGAGGAGGCCTGGGACAAGGCATACGCAGCCGACACCGTCAGCATCTACGGCGGCATCGTGGCAATGAACCGTCCGCTCACCCTTGAGGTAGCGAAGAAGATGAAGCCGATCTTCCTTGAGATCGTGATGGCACCCAAATTTGAGGAAGACGCCCTTGAACTTCTGAAGACAAAGAAAAATCTTCGTCTGCTTGAAGTGAAGATGGACGGCAGCCGCAAGGCGCAGCGCCAGTATGTGGGCATCAACGGCGGTCTGCTCGTTCAGGATGCAGACACTACGGTGAAAGAAGTGGTGGCCGACATGACAGTGACCGAGAAGAAACCGACCGCACAGGAACTCGAGGACATGAACTTCGGCTGGCGCATAGTGAAGCACGTGAAGAGCAACGCCATCTGTCTCTTATACACATCTCCGAGCCCACGAGACACTGAGCGATCTCGTA
>USNC01000290.1 GCA_900555915.1 uncultured Porphyromonadaceae bacterium
GAATAATTGATAATCAACCCAATATGATACAGACAAGCAACCTAAGCATACAGTTTGGCAAGAAACCGCTGTTTTCCGATGTCAACCTGACTTTCACGCACGGCAACTGCTATGGAATAATCGGCGCCAACGGAGCCGGAAAATCCACACTGATGAGAATACTCTCCGGGCAGTTGTCGCCGACGTCGGGAAATGTGAGCATGGGACCGGGCGAACGCCTGTCGGTGCTTGAGCAGGACCACTTCAAGTATGACGACTGCACGGTGATCGAAACCGTACTGCGCGGCCACACCGTGCTCTGGGACATAATGCAGGAGAAAGACGCCCTCTATGCGAAGGAAGACTTCACGGAAGCCGACGGTATCAGGGCGGCAGAACTTGAGGAGAAATTCGCCGAGATGGAGGGCTGGAACGCCGAGAGCGATGCAGCCGCGCTCCTCTCCGGACTCGGCATCAAGGAAGACTCCCACTACACGCTGATGCGCGACATGGGAGCCAACGAAAAGGTGCGTGTGCTCCTTGCCAAGGCCCTTTTCGGCAATCCCGACAACCTTCTGCTCGATGAGCCCACCAACGACCTTGACCTCGACACAGTGGCCTGGCTCGAGAACTATCTCTGCAATTTCGAGAACACGGTGCTTGTGGTGAGCCACGACCGCCACTTCCTCGACGCCGTCAGCACACACACACTCGACATAGACTACAACAAGATATCCCTTTTCGCCGGCAACTACAGTTTCTGGTATCAGTCGAGCCAGCTCGCACTTCGCCAGCAGCAGATGGCCAACAAGAAAGCCGAGGAGAAGAAGAAGGAACTTCTGGAATTCATCCGCCGTTTCTCAGCCAACGTGGCAAAGTCGAAACAGACCACATCAAGAAAGAAGATGCTTGAGAAACTGAATGTGGAGGAAATCCAGCCATCCACCCGCCGCTATCCGGGCATCATCTTCACCCCCAACCGCGAGGTGGGCAACAAGATTCTCGAAGTGAAGGGACTAAAGGCTACAGTAGACGGCGAGGTGCTCTTCGACGACGTGAATTTCCAGATAGAGAAAGGCGACAAGGTCGCATTCCTGAGCCGCGACCCGAGGGCGATGACTGCGCTCTTCGAGATTATAATGGGGCGCCGCAAAGCCGACGCAGGCGACTACGACTGGGGACAGACCATCACCAACGCCTATCTCCCGCTCGACAACAGCGAATTCTTCAATACCGACCTGAACCTCGTAGACTGGCTGTGCCAATACTCAAGCGATTCCTCGGAAATATATCTCAAGGGATTTCTCGGCAAGATGCTCTTCAGCGGCGACGACGTGCTCAAGAAAGCGAGCGTGCTATCCGGCGGAGAGAAAATACGCTGCATGATAGCGCGCATGATGCTGACCGACGCCAACACCCTGGTGCTCGACTCCCCCACCAACCATCTTGACCTCGAATCGATCCAGGCCTTCAACAATACGCTGCAGAACTTCAAGGGTGTGATACTGATGTCGAGCCACGACCACGAGTTTATACAGACCGTCTGCAACCGCATCATAGAACTCACACCCCACGGCATCATCGACAAGATGATGGACTATGACGACTACATCACAGATGAAAAGGTGGCGGCAGCACGCGAAAGACTGTACTGACCATGATTGAGAATATTGAATGGGCCGAGCAGATGAACTGCGCGGTCACCGTCTGCGACAGCGACGGAGTGATTCTTTATATGAACGAGAAGTCGCGCCAGACGTTCGCCTCACACGGCGACCTGATCGGGCAGAATCTGTTTGCCTGCCACAACGAGGCCTCAAAGGCCAAGATCCGGCATATGCTCGCCACAGGAGAAAGCAACTCCTACACCATATCCAAGGGTGGCGTCAGGAAAATGATCTATCAGACTCCATGGCGGCGCGATGGAAAGATAGCTGGCATGGTGGAGATCTCCATGGTGATTCCGGAAGATCTGCCCCACTACGTGAGAGGATAATCACTCCGGCAGGGTATCCATGTGATATCCTGCCGTTTTTTTTCCTTCCAAAACCACAGGACGCGCACACTCGTGCGCCTCGTCATCGACGGCGAAGAGATACGCGACTGCGAGATTATCGAACTGGCTTAGCCCCCATTTCACACAATTCCAACTATAATGTATTAAACATATCAACAATGACAACCATGAAAGCGAACATCTTAATAATCGCACTATTACAATTTCTTACTACAGCATGTGGCAATCCCGGCAAGCAAGTGGCGGAGTCCCGCACTGTAATCCTCAATCCGGGTGACCGACAGATTTCCACACACGACATCATGGAGATAAAAGGATGGAAAGAATTGCGTCCGGACAGTTCCACATATATCGGAAACCCTTCAAAAATCGAATGTGTGGATGGCGATTACTTCCTGCTGGTGAAATATCCGGATCCGAACGTTTTTCATTTCTCATCCGACGGCAGCCTACTGCATAAGATCGGACAAAAGGGCAACGGCGAAGGAGAGTTTACGCACGCTTACGACTTCGCTGTAGACCGCGACAGCCACAACGTCCTGATCCTGTCAGATAATTCAATGGTGTATGTCTACAGTCCTGACGGGACGTATGTCGAGAAGATAAAACTCCCGGAAAGCCTCATCTGCAACATCCTCTCAACCGATGCCGGGCTCTATGGCAGTTCCGGATATGCGGATCTGGCTGACAATAACAGCAATTACCTTCTATATCGCTATGACAAAGATTATAAGATCGACGCGAAATGGATACCTTATGAGAAAGTGACATTGCCTCCTTATTCCTGTCTCTTATACACATCTGACGCTGCCGACGATCTTACGCG
>USNC01000291.1 GCA_900555915.1 uncultured Porphyromonadaceae bacterium
CGAGATCGCTCAGTGTCTCGTGGGCTCGGAGATGTGTATAAGAGACAGCCTCATCACTGAGTTGCTTGCCGTCGAGCGAGTCGGAAGAAATCACTGCGTCGAATATCGCCGCTTTCTGGTCCTGAAGCTGCCTTATCTTCTCCTCGATGGTACCGGACGTAATCAAATAATAGCAGTTGACCGCTTTTTTCTGCCCCATACGGTGCAATCGGCTTATGGCCTGCATTTCCGCCGCCCTGTTCCACCATGGCTCCGCCACGAAAACCATGTCGGCGGCAGTCAGGTTGAGTCCCACACCCCCGGTCTTCACAGTCATGAGCATGACATGGCATTCAGGGTCGTTCTGAAATCGCTCCACCACCTTTTTCCTGTCGGAAGTGGCACCCGTCATTACAGCGGTGCCGATACCGGCTTTCTCGAGCCTGTCGGCGGCAAGTTCGATGCCGGCGAGAAAATTAAAGAACACCACTACCTTATGACCGCTTTCCACCGCCTGGGCCACATTATCACAAAGCAATTCGATCTTCGGCGAAGCAATCCTGCCATCACTTTTCTCTTCAGGGACAGAAGCAATCTGACGGAGTTCGGAAAGCGCCTGCAACATTTCAAACCGTCTTGAACGAGAACCGCCATCCCCATTTGCCCCCGCATTCACTTCCTGAGCGAAATAGCGGCGTCGCTGCTCATAGAATCTGGCCTGCTCGGGAGTCATCTCGACAGTGATGACCTGCTCCGTAATATCGGGAAGATCTGTCAGCACATCAGCCTTGAGACGACGCAGGATGAACGGGAAGATTTTCTTTCTGAGAGCGGCCGCCGCGTCTTCATCGTGCGCCTCCTGGATAGGCAGCGCATATCTCGCACTGAAATCATCGAGCGATCCGAACATGTCGCGGTTGAGAAATCTGAAGAGAGAATATATTTCCGTGAGATTATTCTCTACAGGGGTGCCGGAGATGGCGAGCCTATATTCCGCCTTCAACAGCCATACACTCCGTGTGATCTGCGCTCCGATATTCTTTATGCTCTGCGACTCGTCAAGAATGACGTAGTGGAACTGAACATCCTTGAACTGCTCGATATCATTGCGAAGCACCGCATATGAAGTAAGTATCACCTTATGCCGGAGCGCCTCCTGAAGATTTCTCGACATGCCATAATATGTGTAGACATCCATATCGGGGGCAAACTTACCAAATTCAGCCTCCCAGTTGAAAACAAGGCTTCGCGGCACCACGACAAGCGAGGGGTTGGCGCTTTCGGCGAGAGTCTCATGCAGCAAGACAATGGTCTGCACCGTCTTTCCCAGACCCATGTCGTCGGCAAGGCAACCACCCATCCCGTTGTCGTGCAGATACAAAAGCCATTTCACCCCATCCTTCTGATAGTCGCGCAGATTCACATTGAGGCCTTCAATATTCAACTTCTTGCCCGACAACTTATTGAAACCTTCGAAAAACTTACGGTATTGCTGAAACGGGCGAGCCTCAAGCTGAGAGCCGTCAAGAAGTTCCATCACTTCCGGCAAATCGAAGAAAGAGAGTCTCATCTTACCGTCCGAATCCCGACGGGCCAGCCTGCCGCGTCCGAAAATGCGTTGGAGGCGCGACATGTATTTCGGGTCGAGTATGGCCTTCGTACCGTCGGAAAGTGTCACATATCTGTCTCTACCATACTGCATCAAGATATCGGAAATGCTGAACGACTCACCATCCACATCCACCGAAGCGTCGGCCTCAAGATAGTTTATCCCGGATGATATCCTGATGTTCACGCGGGCCTTTGGAGCGGATATCCTGTAGTCTTTAAGTTTTTCGGCACCCATGAGCTGAAAACTGTCGAGAAGGCCCGGAAGATAACTGAAAAGGAACTCCGACGCCACATCGTGAGGAATGATGAAAACATTGTCTTCCATCCATATCTCAGAGGCTCTCCTTTTGCTTTTATTGGCCGCCTTGCGCAGCACACCGCCCACTGTAAGCACAGGGTCTTCGTCCAATTCCCTGACCTTCCTTATCACGATCGTGCCCTCCTCCACAGTCGCAATCCTGGAGAAGCGAAATTTAGCGCACAGTGACAATGGAAGTTCGCCCACCGAGCGTCCGACACTCATGAAAAGAGAATCATCGATATCCACTTTCTCGAAAACAATCGAAGGGATCTCACGTATCTCCGCTTTCCCCACACGCACTTTCCATCCATCCACTTCGGGCAAGACATTGCCGACAGCGCTGAGCATCATGCTGATTGTCGGCACCAGCTCATGGCTTCTGAAATTTGAATCAAACACGCGGGCGCCGGCATAACCTGAACCTACATCGGGCACTCTGGCTATGGCGCGGGCCGTGAGGGCGAGAGTCGCCGAAAGGAATCCCACCACCTTGTCTCCGCCACGCAGGCGGAACTCACCATGATATTCCGCAGAGTTGCCGTCGCCGGCGGGCGAGACCTTATACACCACGGGATGAGTGTCATCCGACGCGATTTCAATCCTGCGGCCATTCTCATTGACGAGATATCCGGCACAACCCATAATCAATTCCACCAGACCGCCATGCCTTGAGAGGTTGAGGCCGGCCATGGTGTCGACCTCATCTCCGCTCCATGAGAACTCCTCTTTCATCCGCTCAAAGATCGCCTGCATCCTGCGCATAAGCAATCCGCATGGAGAGGAGTCCGGATCGATGGAACACACATCGAACGCCTTCAGATTCTCATGTACGGGCAGCAGCCATATGCCGTCGTCCGCCTGTCTCAACATGAACCTGTCTCTTATACACATCTGACGC
>USNC01000292.1 GCA_900555915.1 uncultured Porphyromonadaceae bacterium
GAAGACGACTGGAAAATCAACGACCGCTGGCGGATCAACGCCGGGCTTCACGCATCGCTCTTCCACATAGACGGCAAAGTGAAGGGGGGGCTGTCGCCCCGACTGTCGGCAAGCTACCGTCCGGCGGAGAACTATGCCGTGAAGGGGGCCTACAGCCGCACGGTGCAGTACGTCCACCAGTTGACAGAATGCTATATGCAGCTTCCCTCCGACCAATGGATCCCGATCGTAGGGAAATTCAAACCCCAGACAGCCGACAAGATTTCGGCGGGGGCCTACTGGCAGAGCGAGGGTCAGAAATATACGGTTGCCGTAGAAGGCTACTGGAAATGGA
The DNA here is from genome assembly GCA_900555915.1 of uncultured Porphyromonadaceae bacterium. Lineage (GTDB taxonomy): Bacteria > Bacteroidota > Bacteroidia > Bacteroidales > Muribaculaceae > Lepagella. Next base: position 335 of record USNC01000292.1, read on the forward strand.
TGCACAACCTACTCGACTACCGCTTCGAGCATTACCTCTCGCCCCCTATGGAAAAATGGGACTCGCGCCTCACTTCCGGGAAAGGAACCGCCAAGGGGATCGATGTCACGATCGAGAAACGCAGCGGCAAGATCACGGGACACATCGCATATTCGCTTGGATGGGCCGACAGGACATTCGCCGACCGCAACGGAGGCAAGACATATCCCGCGCGCAGCGACAACCGGCACACCATCAACGTACTGGTCAACTGGAACATCAGCGACCGCGTATCGGTCAACGCCTCATGGACGGGACATTCCGGCAACCGCTACACACTCGCACCGCAGATGTGGGAGGAACCCTCTTTCAACGGGTCATCCTATTGGACGAGCGGCAGCATACTGAAGACGGCGGTCAACAACTACCGGCTTCCGTTCTACCACCGTCTCGACCTCGCATGCACCGTAAGGAACAGCCGCGGCTACTGGACTTTCAGCCTCTACAACGCCTACAACCATCTCAACACCATCGGCATCTGGCGGGGCTACAAGGATGTGGACAATCCGGCGCGTCCGGGATATACAACCTCCATACCCGTATTTCAGAAAATCAAAATGCTTCCTATCATCCCTTCAATTTCATACACATGGGAATTCTAAAGAAAACATTACCATTAGCACTTATAATTCCTCTTGCGGGATGCTATGAGGATTTCGACCCGCATATCGACTCCACGCCCGTGCTGTGTCTCAACGCCCTGATCACTTCCGGAAAGCCTGTCGACGTATCGGTGAGCCGCACATGGCTCTATACCGACACTGCTTCGGAGCGCAACCACTCTGTAGACGACGCCATCGTGACGTTATATGCCAACGGCATGCCCGCGGGCGACGGTTTCATACCACGGGAAGGAGACCACATAAGGATAGCCGCCGACAGTCCAGCCTACGGGCACGCCGAGGCTGAGGTGGACGTGCCCCTCTCCATACCCGTCGAAATAACGGAACTTGACGTAGAACCGGAATATCTCGGAGAATATTATTACTACGAATATCCCGACGGATACGACCCTTCCGAAAACGGATACTACCCTTTTCCCGACGAAGAAGACATTCCAGACAACTGGGAAATCGTCCGCTATCACAAATACAAAGTAAATATGAAGGCTAAGGTCAGGATCCATGACCAGGCCGGAATCGAAAACTTCTACATCTTCGGTTGCCGTGAATGGAATCCATGCGGAAAGCAACCGTTCAGGTTCAGCAATGGAGAACTCTTCTATGAAATGGAACCGATATTCGGCGAACACCTCACCCTGACCGACGACCTTGAGGGGAACTACACATCAAACACCACATTCTTCTCAGACCGCCAGTTTGCCGACAAGGATTATACACTCAACATCCGGATAGAACGTATGACAGTAGAGATATCGACGGAATTCACTCCGGAAGAGCTCATGACATCCGGACTTGAAATGGCTGTTTATCCGATTTCAAAAAGCCTCTATTCATGGTATCTCTATTCATGGTATGACTATAACGGACTGCAGGGATGGATGTCTGAAATAGGCTTTGCCGATCCTATAAGCGGCTACAGCAACGTCTCCACGGGAGCCGGAGTGGTCGGCGCGCAGACCGTCTCGCATGTCATCATTCCCGGTGCCTCCTTCATCAAACCATCCATAAACATCTCATCCACACGATAACGATATGAAACTACATACCCCACTCACACGACCAATCGTATTTGCAATAATGCTCTGCCTGTCGGCATTCATCAAGGTCCACGCGCAGACAGACAATGAAGAGATATGCTTCAATGACTCCACCTTATATCTTGAGGTGGTGGAAAAGAAACCGAGTTTCCAGCGCAACTTCTTCGTGGAATTCGGCGGGCCGTCGCTCTCCGTGTTCGGACTGGGCTTCGACTCCAGATTCAAACCTGGCTCTCCATTCGGCTACCGCGCAGGCATGGCTTACGTAGACGGGTCGTTATCTATAGGTGATTACCCGACACTCGACTTCAAAGGAGTGAATCTTCCTCTTGAACTGAACGCTATCTTCGGCAAGCACAAAAGCAAATTCGAGATCGGCATCGGTATGGTGCCGTCGATACTGCACCGCGCGAGATGGTCGTATGAATATGAGATAATCAAGACTGAATACAATTATTATGATTACAACATCATCAGTCACCGCCACGACGAGGGCACCCGCATCAACATCACCGGGCTCATGAACATAGGCTACCGCTACCAGCGCGACAGCGGATTCTTCATGCGTGTGGGGCTCACGCTTATGCTGGGCGACCTGAAGTGCTCTCCAGTGGACGGACTCATGCTCATGCCCAACATCGCTTTCGGCTATACTATCCGCTAATTCGAGTTTCGCTGGCGCTCAACTTGAAGGTTATGAGGCTGTCTCTTATACACATCTCCGAGCCCACGAGACACTGAGCGATCTC
>USNC01000293.1 GCA_900555915.1 uncultured Porphyromonadaceae bacterium
GACACGGGCTATGTCGTGCCCTACACTCGGCTTTTCAGTTATGATTGCTATCATATTGGGTAAAAATTTAGCCGTTCCCCGCCATAGTCAGGGAGGCAGGAAACGGCGGTTTGACATTGGGTTATATAAGACTCTGTTATGCGGGCTTTATGCCGATAATCTCAAGGAGCGGCTTGCCGTTGTCCCTGCGTACAAGCTGCAAAGTGGCGTCGAGGACGACATCCACGCCGAGGAGCACAAGACTGAGGGATATCACACCGGTTTTCCCACCTTGCAGGAGCGTGTCGAGTTCGCCGGCCATCTCCAACTCGTCGCGGAGTATGCCGATGGATTCCAGTTCGCCCCAGTCCACGTCTTCGGCATTGAAAGGAGTTATGTTTTCCTGATTCATTGTCATGGTCTTTTACGTTACACATTGTTGATATCGTCAGCCGACGCTCTGGCCTTTCGGTTTGCGGTTCTGCTGTCCTTGTCCCTGCGACTGACGGCGTTCCTGGGCCTGCGCAACGACATTGCGTTGCGAGGCGTCACGCTTGCGAGTGGGGTCTTCGTTGTAGTAGTCCAGACGGCCTGTGTTGAAGTTGGCGCGGACATACTGGGAGAAAGGTTTCTTGTCAAAACCAATCATACCTTCGATAAGTACCGCTTTGCCGTCCTGAAGCTGGGCGCGTTCGGTGGCGGTCAGAGTCTTGCCCCACAGTTCGGCGGGTATCTTGAACTGCTCGCGCTGCTCAAAGCCGTCCGGCGTGCGGGAGTAACTCAACCGTCCGGTTTCAAGGTCGGCCTTGATAAACGAGGAGAATTCCTCTCCACTGCGGGAGACCATATCTTTCAGAAAGATCACACGCCCGGCACGGAGTTCCTCACGCTCTTCTCCGGTGATTTTTACACCGTTGATTTCCTTGGGAATGTAGATTTCCCGGTCCCCTTCGGGCGAATCCGGATTGTAGCGCGTGTATGCCGGACGCCCGCTCTGCGGATCGAGCTTGACGAAAGCCGAGAAGAATTCCCCGTTCTTGCGTTTCATATCCTCCACGAAGATGGCTTTGCCGAGGTTCAGGTCTTCCACCTGCTGCTTGGTGAGTTTCACTCCACCGAGTTCCTGACGGTTGAACACCCTGTCGTTCTCGAAGATGTATTCTATTCCGCGACGTTCGGCGCTTATCTGCACCTTGGCGTCGAAGTCGTTGCCGGCCTGCGACTTCATGCCTTCGAGGAATACGGCTTTCCCTTCCTTCAGGTCGTTCTTTTCCTGCTCGGTGAGCTTGACGCCCTTGATTTCATCGGGGATGTACACGTTCTCGGCTTTCATTGCCACGACCTCGTTGGTGAGCTTGTCGATGCTGATGAAAGTGGGGACAATCTCGCCACTTCTTGACTTGAGATCTACAACTCGTCCCATGTTGCCGGTCTCCAGCAGGTTCTTCTTGTCCTCGTCGGAGAATATATGTCCGAAATAAGGGCGGTCGAGGTCCGGTTTCTGACGCATACCGTGTATGGCGAGCACCACGGGGCCGTTAGCCGACTGTTGGAATGACAGGCGTGCGTCGGTGCGGAGCACGGCTGAGCCGAAGTTCATGGTTATAGGCACCATCTGGTTGGTCTTGTAGCCACGGAGCATCTGGTCGAGCAGTCCGCGCTCGGCGAGATAGTCGCGCGAGATGCCGAATAATTTGAGTTGTTCCCAGTCGATCATCGACTCGTTGTAACGCGGGGCGCGCTGTTCCGTCTGTTGTCCGGCGGCTGCGGCCTGTTGTGCCTGTACCTCACGGGGTGACATCCGCACTTCTTCCTGGTCTTTTTGTTTCTTTGCCATTTCTTCTACATTTTGATTGTTGGTATTTTCTTGTTGCTTCCCCTTCGGGGTAATCTCGTATTTCTTGAGGAATTCCTCCACCGCGTCGGTTTTCTTCCCTGCGGCCATGTCCTCTATCGCCTGCCTTACTTCGGGGGCGTCAAGGTGCTTGTCCTTTACCGACAGGATGCCGAAGCGTGTGGGGTCTTTGAGCTGGCTCCAGAAATTCTTGAGGAAATTCTCGAACATGTCCGCATAGCGGTCAATTTTCAGGAACGAGTTGCGGTGTTTCATGTCGGCGGGGACAGTTTCATGCTGGCCGTCCTTGTCAAGTTTTGACACCGCCTGCAATATCAGCTCCATCTTGTCAAGTATGAACACGATGTCGCTCATCTGCTCGTTCTCGGTGATTTTGGGTGTCGGCGGATCAGGTTCCGCCCTTGCTGATTTTTTTGCCATACATTGAAGTATTTAGAGTGAATAAATAAATGTTTCCACTGCAAATATAGGCTCTAAAATCATACAAAATACTGATTTGCAAATGCTTGACAATCCGTTGCACCGTATGTCATCACGTTGCACCGCAGGATGTCACGCAAAGGTCGGAATGAGCCGATTACGGGGCGAAAAAGACAGATACGGAGAGAAACGGAAAGGAGAACAGGCAGGGCGGAGAAAACGACCGTAATATGCAGAATTGAGAGGCGGAGCTGCTTTTGTCCCCGCTTATATCCGTCAGTAAAAAAACAGGCGGCATGATTATGTGTGTTCTTGTAATATGGCATCGGCTGTGGCACCGTCAATATTCCATAATGCCGGCGCCACAGTTTTTCAGTTGACCGTTTTATGCGTCATCGGTCGGCATCGCTTGCTAAGTCCCGACCGACACCACAACTCGGAGGGGCGAAACCGGAGCGTTTTTCTGTCTCTTATACACATCTCCGAGCCCACGAGACACTGAGCGATCTCGTA
>USNC01000294.1 GCA_900555915.1 uncultured Porphyromonadaceae bacterium
CGAGATCGCTCAGTGTCTCGTGGGCTCGGAGATGTGTATAAGAGACAGCTCCATCCTCACGCCATCACACGCACGCTCCACATAACAATACATGTGGACAACATCAGCAATCTCGCAGCCGCGCGCGGCGCCCTCGGCGGGCTCGCCTCCGGCTACTACATAGCGGCCGACATGCCCGCCGAAAGCGGCGTCACGGCCACCCATCTGCTCCACCCGGGCTCATGGACACGCACGCCGCTCTCCTCCTCTCCCGACTCCGGCATCATCGAAGCCGACCTGCAATGCTTCGGGCTCCCCTCCGACCACAGGGGGACTCCCGATGAGAACATTCTCCAGCTGGAGATGCTTCTCGCCGACGGCAGCGGCGCGGTGCGATACGAGCTAAAGGCCGGACACCTGATAAAGGAATCCTCCTCCCCTGCCGGGGCTCTCTCTCTCGAGCTCGGTCTCGACCGGGCGCTTCCGCCCCGCACCGACACCGGAGGGATGGACGTATGGTTTGACGACTGGGACGAACGTCTCGACCTCAACCTGCCATTATAACGACAAACATCACATCACCATAATATGCACCTACCGAAACCACACCGACTTCTCTGCCTCACGGCAACCGCGGCACTCGCAGCCGCGGCTCTGTGTGGATGCTCGCAGAGCGACGATCCGTCGCCGGCCGGGCGTCCTGCCGGCGACGGGCACATAGAGTTCGGAGCCTACGTCAGCACGGCTTCCGCCACACGCGCCAACATCGCCAACATCGGAAGCCTGAGGAAGACCGGATTCGGAGTGTTCGCAGCCACCACCGGCGACGCCGACTACGACGCTTCGGCCGCCGCGGGCTTCACCTGCGACTTCATGCACAACCAGCGGGTGTTCTGGAAAGCGGATGCCTCGGGAGCCCCCGGCGTAGGCACCTGGAGCTATGAGCCGGCCAAAAGCTGGCCCGCATCGAAGGTGACCTTCATGGCCTACGCCCCCTACACCGCCACCTTCGGCGAGACCGGTGTCACCGCCGTCACCGCCGCCGACAGCAAGGGAAGCCCGCGGCTGTCGTTCAGAATGGCAAGCAAGGTGTCGGAGCAGACCGACCTCATATATTCCGACACTCAGAAGACCTCCAATCTGCGCAATGGCGGACAGGTGGAATTCAATTTCCGGCACGCCATGTCGCGTCTGGGACTCAAACTGGGAGCCTCGGCCACTATCAACAAGGGCTCCTATTTCACCGTGACGGGCGTGAAACTGACTTTCCCGGACACCGACGTGGCCGGAACGTTCGACCTTGCCGCAGGGAAATGGGAGGAGAAGACCCGCTCCACACTCGAATGCACCCTCAGCGAGGAGGATTTCCCCTACCGCAGCAATATAATCAACCAGAGCAACGGAACCACAGCGAAGGAGATCACGGGCGACGGCACTTATCTGATGCTGATTCCTACGGAACGTCCGGTTAAGGTGACAGTGACTCTCTATTACGATGTGGCCACCATCGACTCCAACCTCCAGGCGGGAGAGTTTGCCGTCAGCAACGAGGTGAGCGACTCGTTTGAATTCACGTTCGAGGCCGGCAAATCCTACTATTTCACTCTCCGCGTAGGGTCAAACGGACTCGACATAAGCGCCGAAGCCGCCGACTGGGACACCACAATCGAACAGGGCTGGGAATCTGAAACCCACTGACATATGAAGCAGACAGACATGGACATGAAAAGATTCATACGCATAGCCGCCGGCGTGGCGGCAGCCATTCTTCCGGCCTCATGCGGCGACAGCCACTCCGGCTTGCCGCAGGCTCCACGGGCCATCGCCTTTTCCACTCCTGCCGGTATGAATGCGGCGGCATCCACGCGGAGCGCGTCGCCGGCCGTGTTTTACAAGGGCGACGGATTCGGCCTCTACGCCTGCTTCACCGCGGCGGGCGAGACACAGACTGCGTTTGACGCCAACTATTTCTGCAACCAGCGTGTGGAATACGACGGAGTGGGCTGGAACTACTCCCCCGTGAAGTACTGGCCTACAAACGGCAATATAGAGTTTCAGGGATATTTTCCCCACGACACTCAATACGACAGACAATATGGCGGAATGACTGTGCTTCACCATAAGTGCCTCACCGGACTCGAACCGCTCTACACGACCCACACCAATGTGAAGATCGAGAACGGAACCGCCTCGGGCGAGGCTGTCGACAGCGAGGGGAGACTGAAACTGCATTTCTACCCTGTCGTCAACAAGATCAACTTCACAGCCCATGCCAAGGACGGCCTTTTCGATGAAGAGGGCAATGAATACAACTACTGCCGCTTCCTGATAAAGGAATTCAGAATATGGGGCATATACGGCGAAGCCACCTATTCTGTGACGGACGACAAATGGTCGGGCCACAAGAAGGCCTACACGAGGGAGAATCCGCTTGAAATGACTCCATATTTAGTGAAGGCAGACATGGAGACGGAAGTGGAGGGCTACAGATTCGATCCCGAAAACGGATACTGCACTGACAAGGCATTGGTGATATGCGAAGGGGCGGAGTCCAGCAATCTCTTCGGCAAGTCGGCCTACGCCATTCCCATGAACGGCGTGATTCCGGGCAACGAGCCGGGGTTTGAAATCAGATATGTGGTGCTGACCAACAAGGAAGGCGACACCTCCGACTACAAGGAATCCGGAATTGTGACGCGCACCGGAAGCCTGCGCGAGATATTCGCCGGATATGACGGCCTTATCCGCAAACTTATCCATGTCAATCTCGATTTCACGGTAGACGGC
>USNC01000295.1 GCA_900555915.1 uncultured Porphyromonadaceae bacterium
ACACGCGTAAGATCGTCGGCAGCGTCAGATGTGTATAAGAGACAGATCTATAGGAAGGCGCAGCTCACTATGCTTCCGAAAGTGTTCCGTACCGACATTCCGGAGCCTCTGGCGCGTCAGATAGAGGATTGCGCCGACGATGCGGATGTAAGGGAAATGGGAATGGAATGGTGTATGCGGCAGTGTGGGGAGTTGATGGATAAAGGCGTTCCGGGCATACATTTCTACACTGTGGGTATCAGCGAGGGAATTGCGCGGATAGCCGGAAAAATATTCTGACTTATGGAAATAAACGATTTTTGCAGTCTGCTCTCACACCGTCTGCTTCTGCTTGACGGGGCGATGGGCACCATGATACAGCGCCATGATCTCGCCGACTCTGATTTCAAGGGAAAGCGCTTTGCAGGGCATCCGTTGAGGCTCGCCGGATGCAACGATGTGCTTTGCCTGACGCGGCCCGACATTATAGAGAAGATACACATGGAGTATCTTGAGGCCGGTGCCGATATTATATGCACCGATACTTTCAATGCGAATGCGGTTTCTCTCGCCGACTATGGCCTTCACCGTGATTCCGCTTTGGTGCGTGAGATAAACCGCGAAGGTGCCCGGATCGCACGCCGTGCTGCCGGCGGTATGCCTGTGCGCGGCTGGGGCGGAAGAGCGCTCGTGGCCGGATCTGTGGGGCCGACCAATAAGTCTGCCACCATGAGCCCCGACGTGTCGGATCCGGCGGCGAGAAATGTCACATTCGATATTCTGTTTGACGCTTATCTCGACCAGATTTCAGGATTGCTCGAAGGTGGAGTCGATGTTCTCCTTTTCGAGACTGTATTCGACACTCTGAATCTGAAGGCCGGACTCGATGCCGCGCGCGGGGCGATGGAAAGAATGGGTGTGAGGATTCCTGTCATGGTCTCGGCCACTCTCTCGGGCAGGAGCGGACGCATCCTTTCCGGGCAGACTCTTCAGGCGTTTGTCGCTTCTGTAGAGGGGTATGAAGGAGTGGTGAGTCTTGGCCTAAACTGCAGTTTTGGCCCGGCTGATATGCTGTCTGCGGTGACGGAACTTGCCTGCTGCACGTCGAAGTACGTGTCCGCACATCCCAATGCCGGACTTCCCGATGCGCTCGGCGGCTATAATGTCGCTCCTGATGCGTTTGCTGATGAGGTGGCCCGGATGCTCAGGCAGGGACTGCTGAATATAGCGGGAGGATGTTGCGGCACTACTCCTGACCATATCAGGGCGCTCCGCCGTGTGTCGGAGGGGATTCCGCCCCGTGTCCCCGCTGTAGTGCCGCCGGCTTTGCGCATATCCGGACTCGAGAGAGTCGAAGTGCGGCCTGAGAATAATTTCATGGTAGTGGGCGAGAGATGCAATGTGGCCGGATCGCGTAAGTTCCTGCGGCTTATCAATGAGAAGAAATATGATGAGGCTGTTGCCATAGCCGTCAGGCAGGTCGACAACGGCGCTTCCGTGATTGATATCAATATGGACGATCCTCTCGTAGATTCTGTGGAGGAGATGACCCGTTTTCTGCGTCTTTATGCTTCTGAGCCGGAGGTGGCGAGAGCGCCTGTGATGGTGGATTCTTCAGAGTGGGATGTGATTGAGGCTGCATTGAAGAATATACAGGGTAAGGCTATTGTCAATTCAATATCGCTGAAGGAGGGAGAGGACGCCTTTATAAGAAAGGCGTTGCGCATACGTCAGCTGGGAGCGGCCGTTATTGTGATGGCCTTTGACGAGGAGGGGCAGGCGGACTCTTATGGGAGAAAGATAGAGATTTGCCGTCGTGCATACGGTCTGCTTACTGGCAGATGCGGATACAGTCCCGAGGATATAATCTTTGATGTCAACGTGATGGCAGTGGCCACAGGTCTTGAGGAGCATGCCGGATACGGCGTGGATTTCATTGATGCCGTGCGTTGGATAAAGCGGAATCTCCCTGGGGCGCGTACAAGCGGGGGAGTCAGCAATCTGTCGTTTGCTTTCCGTGGCAGAAATGCGCTCAGGGAGGCCATGCATTCTGTGTTTCTGTATCATGCCATAGCGGCGGGTCTTGACATGGCCATAATGAATCCTTCGTCGGCTGTGGCTTATGATGACATTGAGCCCGGGTTGAGATCGCTCGTTGAGGATGTGGTGCTCGCCCGCAGGCCTGAAGCCGCCGATGAGTTGTCGGCCTACGCTTCGGATGGTCTTGTCGGCAAGCGCTCTGAGGAATCGGACGCGCGGGATATGTCGGTGCCCGTCGAGAAGCGTCTGGAAGATGCTGTGGTGGCCGGACGCTCCGATTTCCTGTCGGAGGATTTGCAGTTGCTTTCCCGATCCATGCCTGCGGTCGCGATTGTGGAGGGTCCTCTGATGAATGCCATGCGGAAGGTAGGCGATCTCTTCGGTGAAGGCCGTATGTTCCTGCCTCAGGTGGTGAAGACGGCGAGGGTGATGAAGCAGGCTGTCGACTTCCTGCAGCCGCTGCTCCTGTCTTCGGCCGGAGGAGGGGGAGGGGCGAAAGGAAAGAAGGCGGGCAAGGTGCTTCTTGCCACAGTGAAGGGAGATGTGCACGACATTGGCAAGAATATAGTGGGTATCGTGCTTGCCTGCAACAACTTCGAGATCGTTGACCTCGGTGTCATGGTGCCTGCCGAGACTATAGTGGGTGCGGCGCTGGAGGAGTGCCCTGACTTGATTTGCCTGTCGGGATTGATCACTCCTTCTCTTGCTGAGATGACGGCCACTGCCATGGCTCTAAGG
>USNC01000296.1 GCA_900555915.1 uncultured Porphyromonadaceae bacterium
AGATCGCTCAGTGTCTCGTGGGCTCGGAGATGTGTATAAGAGACAGCTATTATGATGATCACCCATACGAAGATATACCAGTCTCTTCCGTTCTGGTTGATATTGACATATGCGTTGAGATAATACCACCATACCACTCCCGACAGGAAAGCGAACATCAGCGCCAGATTCTTCAGCTGTATCCGCGACTCCTGGTATGTCAGGAATCCGAAGTAGCCGCGCTCCCGGATGTTGCCATGCTTTGCTATGCAGTGCCGGCACACCGGCAGCGTCTGCTTGAAAAATATCGAGTAGAGAGTCATCAGCAGCGATATCGGGAGTAGTGTGAGGGCCGGCATGAACGGATCGTTGAGAAACGACAGTTCGGCCGGCACCTTCGCCAAGCCGAGTATCTCAAGAAGCACGATGCCGATGTTGACGAATGTATAGGCTATCAGGCTGAGAAATGTGGTCTGCATCACTATCATGCAGCCCGGTTGCTCCGACGATTCATTGTTCCAGATCATCGTGTAGAGTACGCCGCAGAAAAGCAGCGACAGTATCGGCGCCATATAGAACGGCAGCATATGCGTGCCGGCTATCGTGGCTGCAAGGATCAGCAGCGATACCGCAAAGTTCCTCCAGAGGTAATACAACTGTATGCTGTTGACTTTTCTTAAATCGTTCATGATCGTTTCTCTTGTTGTGAGTTTGAATTACGGTGACGGTTTGCCCTGACTCCTATCGCAGGTTGGTGTTGAGGAAGTCGAGCACCTTCCGGTAAAGCTGGGTTCTGGCATTGCATCGGCGCAGTGAGTGGTCCATGCCCGGATAAAGCATCATGTCGTAGATTTTTCCTTCGTAGCCGAGTTTGGATGCGAACATCAGTGTGTTGTAGTAATGCACGTTGTCGTCGTTCGTTCCGCTCATTATCAGCAGTCGGCCGTTCAGTCTGGACGTGCGTCCCATAGCCGAGGAGGCTGCATACCCGCTCTCGTTCTGTCCGGGGGTGCGCATGAAGCGTTCGGTATATATGGAGTCATACCATCTCCAGTCGGTCACGGCGGCCATGGCCACTCCGCATTTGAAGGGGCTTCCTTCTGCCGTCATCTCCATCAGGGTCATGTAGCCGCCGTAGCTCCAGCCGAACAGGGAGAGGCGCTCTGCGTCCACATAAGGCAGCGAGGCGAAAGCTTTGGCTGCGGCGATCTGGTCGAGTGTCTCGTATTTGCCTAAATTCATATATACGCATTTGCACCATTGCTCGCTCCGGGCGCCTGTGCCGCGTCCGTCGGCGATTCCTACCACATAGCCTGACTGGGCTATGAAGTTCAGCCCGTCAAGGCGCCACTTGTTGGTCACTTCCTGTGATTCCGGACCATTGTACTGATACATAAGCAACGGATATTTCCGCCCGGCTGAGAATCCCGAGGGCTTCATGACCATGGCGTTCATATCCTCCCCCTCGGCGTTTTTCACCGTGGTCAGTTCAAATTTCGGCGCATCGGCATATCTGGCCGCATATTCGCGGTTCATCTCTATTTCTGCCAGCTTCTTTCCAGCCGAAGACCATACCGTGTACTGCGGCGGTGTCTGAAGGTCGCTCCATGTGCGTATGTAGTATGATTTGTCGGTGCTGAAGCTGCATGATTCCCAGCCCGGTGTGTCATGCAGCAGACGGAATATCCCTTTGCTGTCCACGCTCGCCACGTTGCGGTTGACGGCGCCGAGTTTTGTGGTCTGCATGTAGTGTGTGCCGGCTGGCGACTTGCCGTAGTAGGCTGTGACATTGAAGTCGCCGTCGGTGATCTGGCGAAGTTGTTTGCCGTTGTAGGCATATTCATACAGGTGTGTCCATCCCGAGCGCTGCGACGCCACTACGAACGAGTCGTTTCCGTAGGTGGTCATCGTGTAGACGGAATTGCTGAGCCATGTTTTGCTTTGCTCGCTGTAGACCTGTGTCGCCACTGTCGACGCCGGGTTGACGCTGTAGATCTGCAGATCGTTCTGGTTGCGGTTGAGTTTCATGACCATGAGCCGTTCACCTTTGCCGTCAAACCGTATGTCGGGTATATAGTCGTCAGGCCTCATGCTGAGGTTCATCTCTTTGATATTGCGTGAGTTGACATCATAGGCGAGCACCGACACTTCCGAATTCGGGTATCCGGCCAATGGATATTTGTAGGAGAACTGTCTCGGATATGGCTCGCCGAGAGGATCCTTGTCGCAAAACGACCGATAGGCGTCAAACGAATATTCCGGCACTTTCGATTCGTCCCATTTCATGAATGCCAGAGTCTGGTCGTCGCCGCTCCAGCAGAGGCTGCACTGTATGCCGAACTCTTCCTCGTAGACCCAGTCAGGCGCTCCATACGTGATCTTGTTGTATTCGCCGTCGGTGGTCACTGCTATGTCGGTCTTGTAGTCGAGGTTTGACAGGTAGACGTTGTTGTCGCGCACGTATGCCACACGAAGACCGTCGTGCGACATCGTCGCTCCGCGCTGCGGACCACCCGTCGATACCCGCTGCATGGTCGAACGCATCGTGTCATACACATAGTATTCGGCTGTGAAGCTGTAGCGCCAGATTCCCTTCTTCTCGTTCCAGAGCATTATCTTGCGTCCGTTGTCTGAGATCTGGTAGCCGTCAAACGACTCGATCTTCAGATCTCCTTTCACTGCGTCAAGCGAGAACAGAGTGCCGGTCTTTTTGCCCTGTCTCTTATACACATCTCCGAGCCCACGAGACACTGAGCGATCTCG
>USNC01000297.1 GCA_900555915.1 uncultured Porphyromonadaceae bacterium
TCGGCAGCGTCAGATGTGTATAAGAGACAGCTCCGAATCCCGAGAAGTATAGATAATGGCCTTTACCCAGGTCTTTCCTTAAGGTCGCGTCAATGTTCAGGTCGTTGGCTTTCTCTCGGGCATCGTTGCGTATAGAGGTCTCATCCGTCTGATACAGCGATTTCCGGTCGTTGAGCGTATAGTAGGCTGAGGGATATACCGAGAGGTTGAATCGGCGGGGAAACGTGAAGTCGAACGATCCGTAGTATGACACCGTTTTCACTTCTGAATCCATCCGGGCGCTGTAGGCGGATGAATTGAGGGCGCCGTTGGAAAACTCCACTCTTCCGTCATTGTCATTATTCGGCGTCTCCGTGAAAGTGAACCCTACAGTGTTTCTCATCTGAAAATTGCCGGAATCATACGACGCACGGAAAGTGACCGGAACAATGTTTTCCACATTGCGGCTGCCTGTCAGTGTCTGTTTCCTCTCCACCCAGAAGGGCGTTTCCCCTTTCGGCGAGAGCAGATATGACGACGTCCCGCTGCTGCCGTTGTGGTGGTTGTCGGTGTTGCGGCTTTCAGCATAGAGGTCGTAGGTCATTCTTTTATATTTGAATTTTGAGTAGACCGAGACATCGCTTGACAGACCGGTGAAGAATTTCTCATCAGCCGTCAGTTTCGTATATCCGCCATATTCATATTTGTGCAGGATGAAATTCACCACGTTGAGCTCTCCCATGAATCTCGAGTCGGAAGGGGAGTAGGAGAACTCCACTTTCAGCACGTCGGCGGTGCGCAGACCTTTCAGCTCCTCGGCCGAGGCTTTGGCATAGTCGATAAATATAGCGACAGGGCGACCGTCGGCAGTCTCGACGCTGTTGTCGGATGTTTTGACGACTATCTGTGGTATGGCCATGCGGCGCAACAGGTCTACGGCATCCATGGCTGTGTTTTTCTGCCGTTGTGTGGGAAGATAGACATTCCGGTCGGAATATAGATATGTATTCTCACCACAGACTTTTACCTCGCTGAGTTTTACGGCCATTTCTTTCATTACAATCGTGCCGAGTGCAAATGAAGAGGAGTCTACATATCTTGTCCTGTAGCCCATGCATGAGAGTTTGGCAATCACATTGGTGCGGTCGCACGGGATTTTGAAACGTCCTTCCGTATCGGCAATGCCGTAGGTCAATACAGTAGAGTCTTTGGGCGAGAGGAGCATTACGGTAGCCGCCGCCACCGGCACGCCGTCACTGCCTTCAGCCCTGCCGGTGTAGACGTATCTTCCATGCTGGAGAGCCTCGATATAGTATGTGTTTCTTGACTTGACAACCGTCACCGGATTCAAGCCGATTGTCTGACGGAGTGCGTCATATGCGTTGTCGGCATCGACAGTCGCGCTGGTTCTGTAGTTTTCAAGTTCATTATATATGAAATTGATGTCGATGTCGGGATGATTCTCCATGATACGTTGGATCGCCTTGGTGAGCGGGGTTGAGTTGAACCGGTAGGAAAACGCGTCGGCATATGCCATGAAAAAGGCCGACATGGCGCAGATGAGCATAACTATTCTTGCCATGATGTCAGTCTATTTTGATTGTATTGCCCTTCACGGAGATATGTATCTGCTCAAAATTGTTGAGGCTTTCCACCACCTCGTCGACCGTCCGGGCCTGATTCCAGCGGAAATAAAGACGCAACGAATCGGAAGCATCCGTAGAGAACTCCACATCGCAACCATAATATCCGGCAATGCGGTTGACGATAGCCTCCAGCGGCTCGTTGTCGAACACTATTGTTCCGGGTTCCAAAGCGTTTGCGGCCTCTGCAGCGGCAGTCGTGTCGGCGGCAAGAGTCTTTTCAACTGCTTCCGCATTCTCAGTAGGAACTGACTCTCCTTTTCTGTCGACAACATAGTTTACGCCTACGCCAACCGCGGCGGCCACGGCAGCGAGCGAGACAATGCCTATGGCGATGGCGGCGGCGAAATTGCGGGAGAAGAGTCTGAACACTCCGTTATCGCGCCGCGTGCGGGTGCGTTCAAACGCAGCCCATTCCGCGTCAATATCAGGAGCGGATATTGGCGTGAAGGTGGTTCTGGTCTTTTGAAGCAGGTCGTAAATCTCCCTTACTTCCGGGTCGGCGAGCATAGCCTCGATCTCCTTATCCGAGTAAAGGTCGGGATGCTCCATTGCATCAAGCAGTCGGTCGGTCTTATCCATTTTGAGATAGTTTTGAGCGTAATACATCTATTGCATGACGCAAATGCTTATAGACAGCGACTTCGCTGATGTCCAGAATAGCGGAAATCTCCTTATAGCTCTTGCCGTCGGTAAACCGAAGTTCCACCACGCGGCGGCAGTCCTCTGTCAGGCAGTTTGCCACGGTGGAATGAATCAGGGCTACGGTCTCGTCGTCGGGCCAGTCCTCATCGCTTATCTCTTGCTCGTCAAGAGCGTAGAATTGCCTGATGCGCTCACGTGTCGTGAGGTTTCGGAGATGGTTCAGGCAGCGGTTGCGTACCGCCCGGAGCAGGTATCGGTCAGAGACGTCTGTCCGGCAGGAGGCGAGGAGCGACTCGAACACATCGTGCACAATGTCTCGCGCCGCATCCTCATCACGCAGTATCAGCATGGCCAGTCGGTGCATCGCCGCGTAGTGGGTCCGGAAAAGCTCTTCTATGTCATTTATCGTCGTCATACATATATAAGACCTGTCTCTTATACACATCTGACGCTGCCGACGATCTTACGCGTGTAG
>USNC01000298.1 GCA_900555915.1 uncultured Porphyromonadaceae bacterium
GTATAAGAGACAGGTCTGAGGAAGTCATTACCATTGAAGCGGTTCTCCCTGGTGACGGGATCACGGTCGGCAAGCAGATAACCTATCTCGCATCCGCGCACACCGGCTTCAAGATAAAGTTCGATGGCGAGTCGCTGGGCCGGGAACTCTTCTTTCGGAATCCTGTCGAGCACCTTGTCGGCATCTATGAAAAGGGCATGTCCACCTACCGGACGCTGGTAAGGAATGCCATACTCATCGAGTTTTGCGGCGAGGTATTCAACTTGTTTGATGCGGGTCTGCAACATGTCGAACTCCGTATTCTCATCGAGACCTACGGCGAGGGCTGCCATGTCACGTCCGTTCATACCGCCGTAGGTGAGAAATCCCTCGAAGGGAATCACGAAACGCTTCGCACCTTCATATATATCTTCCCAGCGGGTGGCGATGAATCCTCCCATATTGACAAGGCCATCCTTTTTCGACGACATCGTCATAGCGTCGGCCAGGTCAAACATGGCGCGACAAATCTCCTTGATGGAAGCATCCTTGAATTCCGGCTCGCGCATCTTTATGAAGTAGGCGTTCTCGGCAAATCTGGCACTGTCGAATATCACACGCTTTCCATACTTGTCGGCCACGGCACGCACACCTCGGAGATTTTCCATAGAGACGGGCTGTCCGCCTGCCGTATTGTTTGTGATGGTCACAATCACGAACGGCACCTTGTCACCGTGTTCCGACAATACTTTCTCAAGTTTGTCAAGATCCACATTTCCTTTGAAAGGCACTTCAAGCTGGGTGTCGAGGGCTTCGTCTACCGTGCAGTCTACAGCGAAAGCCTTCCTCGATTCGATATGACCTTTGGTTGTGTCGAAATGCGAGTTTCCCGGCACATAGTCACCTTCCTTCACGAGATGCGAGAAAAGCACATTTTCCGCAGCGCGTCCCTGATGGGTCGGGATTACGTAGGAGAATCCTGTGATTCTCTCGATCGTATCTTTCAGTTCGTAGAAACTGCGGGCGCCGGCGTAAGACTCGTCGCCTGTCATCATCGCAGCCCACTGGCGGTCGCTCATCGCGCCGGTGCCGGAGTCGGTCAGGCAGTCTATATATACATGATCGCTTCTGAGCATGAACACGTTATAGTCGGCTTCTTTCAACCACTTCTCACGTTCTTCGCGGGTGCTCTTGCGGATGGGTTCCACCATCTTGATTTTCCATGATTCTGCAAAAGGGAGTTCCATGATCTTATATAAGGATTAAATGATGAATGTCTTGTGCAAATTTAACGTCTTTTTCCGACACATGCAAATTTTATACCGAAAATATTCTAAAAATAATCCATCTTCCCCGCATCTTCCTTCAAGGCACAAAAAAGCCCCGCTTTAAGCGAGGCTTTCGAGGTTCCAAGCGGATTCGAACCGCTGTGAACGGTTTTGCAGACCGGTACCTAACCACTCGGACATGGAACCAATATTTGTAATCTCAAGAGGTGTCCCTCTCAATTGCGATGCAAAGTTAATACATTTTTTCGGTTCCTGCAAATTTTTCACAAAAAAAACGCGCTTTCGCCTCAAAAAAGTGGATATTCAGGTCTGTGGATTCAGATAGCCTTGCCATATCTGGCATATATTTCCGTTCCGAGTTTCACTGCCCTCTCTATATCCTGAGGATTTTTCGGATCCACTCCATACTTGCTGAGTTTGGGGATCACAATAGGTGTGCCGGGCCGGATTCTGTCGGGATGACCTATATGCGATTTATTCTCCTCATATATATAAGGCCAGAGCTTATTGTTTCCATAATGAGATTTCGCCATTGTAGTAAGGAAACGGGAAGTGCCGATTGTATCAGTGGCAATGATATCCGAAGCACCTGTCGGCACCGGGTCGGATGCCGTCTCCGACTCCGCATATGCCGCATTGCCTGCGGAATCCTCACCGGGTGCTGCCGCCTGGTCCAAATCGATATGCAAGGCCTCACCGACATCTGTTCCGGCCGCATCCGCGACAGTCGCTGTATAGCCATCGCATTCGGCCGGCTTGTCTTCAGGAATGATCCACCATACAAGACAGCCTGCCAGGAGCACCACAAGGCAGGAAGCCGCAATAATAAGATATTTTTTCCATCCGGCCTTTTCCTCCCCACTGAATGTAGCGGAATCTTCATAAGACGGATCCTCATCCTGCATATGACCGGAGTCTTCTTTACCTGAATCATCAATAACTGAATCATCGGTTTTCTGCATTTCGGGTTCCGGACTGTCGACTTCCCGCATGTCCGTCAGCAGTTCATCCTTGTTCCGCTTTTCCTGCTCGGAGCCATCGACTTCCTGAACGTCCATCTGCAGTTCATCTTCCTTCGGCATATCTGATTCCGTCGCTATTTCAACAGTATCGTTGTCGGGAATATCAGCGACCTTACCTGCGGAAGAGGGGGCGGACTGCAGAAGAATCTCCTCCTCTTCTTCCTGCACAAGAATATCATCGGCATCCACAATGCCCTCGATATCGACTCCATCACCTATCTCGACGGCGGCAAAAGCCTCGAACGGCGCATTCACGGCATCGGCCAACTCTTTGGCCGGAATGAAAACCACTTTGGAATGCCCTGAAATCTCCATCGGCATCCCAGTGGTGACATCGACACTCTTGCGCGGCTCAACCCTTAGTAGTCTGAACGTGCCGAAACCTTTCACCTTCACCTGTCTCTTATACACATCTCCGAGCCCACGAGACACTGAGCGATCTCG
>USNC01000299.1 GCA_900555915.1 uncultured Porphyromonadaceae bacterium
GCAGCGTCAGATGTGTATAAGAGACAGATTGGGCATAGACACGCCCGAACCCCGGTTGACATGGGAATTTGAAGGAGACATCGCCGACGGCGCGGAGGTGCACGTCGAGATAGCCACCGACCCGTCATTCAAAGATCCGAGGGTCTTTCCTGCATGTGGCCTTCATTCGGCAATCGTCGGGATCGACACTCTTCCAGCTGTGAGATACTATTGGAAAGTTGTGGCGAAAGACAGAAAGGGGAAAACCACGAAATCCGGACCGGCCACCTTTGAGACAGGTAAATTCAGCCCCCGACAATGGTCGGCAAAATGGATAGGCGACGGCAACGACATGCGCTATGAAGCAGCTCCGGTGTTCAGGAAGACTTTCAGGATTGACCGCCGTCCGGATGAGGCCAGGGCCTTCATAAGTGCTTTAGGCTACTATGTCATGAGGATTAATGGCAGGCGGGTTGGCGACCACCACATGGATCCCGGTTTCACTTCTTATAGCGACCGCTCGCTTTACGCCACTCACGACATATCCGGCTTGCTCAGGGAAGGGGAGAACACGGTGGAGGTCACGCTTGGAAATGGGTTCGCCAATTGTCAGAGCCGCGATGCCTGGGGGCAGGAAAAGGCGCCATGGCGCAGACGTCCGGTATTCATATGCGAGATCTGCGCAGATGGGCAGACGCTGGCAGCCACCGACGACTCTTGGCTGGCCTCTGTCGGCCCAGTGGTCTACGACAATCTGTATAGCGGAGAGCACTACGACGCGCGTCGCCGGGCAAGATACTGGAGAAAAGCGAAAGTGCAGGAAGCGCCCAACCATATTCTAAAGTCGCAGTCCATGCCGGCTATACGGCCGGTGAGGACCTTTGAAGCCAGACATGTCAAGTCGTTCGGAGACTCCGTCCATGTGTATGACATCGGGCGGAATATCGCCGGAGTGTCGGAAATCACGGTCAAGGGAAGCAAGGGCACTGCAATCGAATTGGCACATGGCGAGATGCTGACCTCGGATTGCCGTCTTGAACAGCGGAATCTCAACATATACTATCACCCTCTGAAGAATGATGAATCTTTCCAGACCGACCGCTATGTCATAGGCGACGACAATAGGAAAGTCACTTATCAGCCGGAATTCACCTATCACGGGTTCAGATATGTGGAGGTGAGATGTTCGGATCCCGTTCCGGCGCATGACATATCTGTCAGAGGCAGGATGATGCGGACGGATCTGCCGAGGATCGGTCATTTTCGATGTTCAGACGATCTGCTCAACAGGATATATGATGCCGCCATGCTTTCTTATGAAGGCAACATACACTCCATACCTACAGATTGTCCGCAGCGGGAGAAAAACGGATGGACCGCCGACGCTCATGTGGCGGTCGATCTCGGCTTGCTCAATTATGACGGTGTCACACTGTATGAGAAATGGATGGACGACTTTATTGACAACCAGTTGGAAAACGGTAACATATCAGGTATCATACCCTCGGCTGGATGGGGCTATGGTGATTCCCCGGGACCGGTATGGGATGCCGCCCTCTTCATCATCCCCCTTGCAATCCACGACTATTACGGCGACTCCCGGGCTCTGAGGAGGCTTTATCCCGCCATGCTGAGATACATGGACTGGCTGAAGAATCTTGAGAAAGAAGACGGCCTTTTGGATTGCGGCATTGGCGACTGGCTGCCTTACGACACACAGACTCCCACAGCGTTCACCTCCTCGCTGTATGCCTTCGCCGACTACTCCATGATGGGCCGGATCTGCGGAATACTTGGCGAAGACCCCTCACGCTGGACACGCGAGGCGGCCGGTATGAAGGATCGCATCAACCGGAAATGGTTCGATACCGGCAAAGCCCTTTATGCCAACGGTTCCCAGGCTGCTCAGGCTATCGCGCTGTATTGGGATGTGGTTGAGGACGATTATAAGGAAAAGGTGGCGGCAAATCTGAATAAAATGGTAGTCGACAATGGCTATGCCCTCGATTTCGGCCTCCTCGGAAGCAAGAGCGTGCTCCGGATGCTCACCAGATATGGCTATCCGGAGACTGCCTACATGATGGCTGTCCGCACCGAAGCTCCATCCTGGGGGCATTGGATCGAGGAATGCGGCTACACCACGCTCGCCGAGACATGGACCCTGAGTCCGGAATTCCGCGATGCCTCTCTCAATCACGTCTTTTTCGGCGACATAGCGGCATGGATGACCAACGACATAGCCGGACTCCGGCACGACCCCGGGCAGCCTGGTTTCAAGAATGTCATTATTCGTCCGACATTCATGGAGGGGCTTCAGTGGGCCGAGGCCGACTATCATGGCGTGAGGGGGAAAATATCGACCCGCTGGCAGCGGAAGGCCGACGGCAGAATAGAATTGTCGATAGTCATTCCGCAGGGATCCACCGCATCTGTATATCTGCCTGACGGAATGAAAAAAGTAGGTCCGGGTAAGCATAAGTTCATGATCTGATGATCTGAACGACATGTCTTGACCGGACAAGAATAAGCCGCGCGTTCAGTTCACATACTGACGCGCGGCTTATTGTATTATGTAATTCAAGTTTCGCAAACTCAACTTGAAGGTTTTACAACCTAACACTAATGTCGCTAAATTAACCGATAGAAAGCCACGATAGCAGTATGGTGGGACGGAGTCCCGCAGCCACACGTATGGCGGATCTGAAAGGATGGAGCATCGCGCGGATCCAGCTACAGCCTTCGGCTGTGCCG
>USNC01000300.1 GCA_900555915.1 uncultured Porphyromonadaceae bacterium
AAGATCGTCGGCAGCGTCAGATGTGTATAAGAGACAGGGTATGGTCGAAGTAATATTTTATCTTCTCGTAAAGATTAAGCTTATGCTCCACAGTGTCGGTCGCGGCTCCGCGAGCGCCAACGATAGGCACCCCCCGTCTTGTCTCCGGCACTTCATCGGCTGCCCCTGCCGGCAAGACCGGCATCAACACAGCCAAGAGGGCGAACAATGTGTCAAGATATGTATAGCGGATAGACATAATAAAAGTGGATAAGTTTGTTTAATTTTAACTTAAAACAAACTTATCCACCCAATGGTTCGGTATTTTAAGCCGGCCGTCTGTTACATTTTTATTACGAATAAGTAACAATCCGTCAGTCTCTCTTCTGCATCCTTACCATACCGTCCGGAGTCTCCGGAGCGCCATTATCCTTTTTCAGGGTGTCGGGAGCGACCGTCGCGACAGTATCGGAATGGCTCTCCCTCACTACCCTTGCCGGCGCACCTATCTTTCTCTGATAGCCAATCTTATGATATTCCTCCCTGCTGAAGGGAAAATGCAGCAGCTGGACGCTGTCGACAAAAGCCCTGGGACCGCTACGATCCACATCAAGAATTGCGAACAGGCCGGAAACACTGCATAGCGTATCGGTCTGAAGAGATGTCTCGATCCAGGGATCCATACCGCTGTTGCTGTTGCTGACGATCTCAGTCCGTCCGTTGTCGTAGTCCACACCGAGCGTGACATGCCGTGATGAAGCGCCCAGTGTACGCATCTTCCAAGTGATCCTGTCGCCCGGATCAATCTCAGGGAGCGGAATGTTGACCACCAGCCCGCGTGAAAGCTGATTGCCGTCGATGACGAAATGCCTTCCGTATGGCCATATGTCGGAACTCGGGCCATCGGTCTGCGACTCACCCGCCGCCTTAGCATATTTCTGCTGCATACGGGCCAGACGCTCGTCGACTTTCTTATAGAGTTTGGAATATTCATCCATATTCCGTCCATACCATGCAAGGGTAGAGTCCATTTCCGCCACCGTCACCCCATGCTCAATCAAGACTCCCCGCCCGAGCAACTCACGGTTTTCGCCCTGCAGGCCGCTGCCGGGATTTCCATGCCTCTCGTATGCCTCAGCGATCTGAAGGTCGGCCATAATCTCCACCATCTTGTCTTCAGGGATTATATTTCCGGGACGGTCGGAGCATCCGGCGAGAAGCGCCGTCGATAAGCACAAGCTGACAAGTCTCTTCATATTCATCTGCCAATGGTAGCCTTTTCCGATTCCTTGTCGAACACCTTATTGAACGCAAGCGAACAGTCGGCACTATAGAAAATGAGCAACAACGCCACACCGACACAAATCGATGAGTCGGCTATATTGAAGATGTACTGGAAAAACTCGAATTCCTTTCCGCCTATCACAGGCAACCATTCCGGCCATGTGAAAGAGAAGAAGGGGAAATACAGCATATCCACCACCTTACCCTCGAACCATCCGGCATATCCGCCACCGGGCGGCAGGAACTGCGCATGCTGCGGCGGGAAAGGATTGTCGAATATCTCTCCGTAGAAGACACAATCGAATATGTTTCCGGCCGCACCTGCTATGATCATCGCAGCCGCGACAAAGAAGCCTTTGCGCAGGCCTTTGACCGGAAGAGCCTTGCAAACAAACCAGATAAAAAAGGCCACAGCAGCGATACGCCCGAAAGTGAGCAGATATTTGCTGAAGAGTTCCATTCCGAATGCCATGCCATTGTTTTCAATAAACCGGATTTCGAACCAAGGGAATATCCCGTACGACTCTCCGAGATAGAAATGGGTCTTGACATAGAACTTCACCACCTGGTCCGCCACAATGACGAGCACTATCACCAAAGCGACCAACCATCCCGTACTGAGTACGGGATGGCGGCCGTCAGATCTACTTGATACCGCAGACATATCAGCGCACAACGTTGGCAAAGATTTTCATGCCGTCGATATCCAGTTCCTTCGCCGGCTGGGGGACATCGGCTGACAGAGATATGGAATCGGCAAGCACCTGCGAGGCAATATAATCCTTGTATTCAGCCATGCAGCCATGCAGCCCGGGCATATCGGAAAGTGTCACTCTCACCCTGTCGGTGATAGCGAAATCCGATTCCTTCCTGATATTCTGAATACGGTTGATGAGTTCGCGTGCGAGGCCTTCATTGCGCAAAGCGTCCGTGACAGTCACATCAAGAGCCACGGTGACATTGCCTTCGTTGGCCACCAGCCATCCGGGCACATCCTCGGGGATGATCTCCACATCGTCGAGGGTCACGACCGGAGCACCCGGGAGCGACTGGAAGGCGATGCTGCCGTCGCGCTCTATGGCTGCGATCTGCTCAGCAGTCATGCCGGAGATAGCCTTCCCGAGATCTTTCATGATCTTGCCATAGCGAGGGCCGAGTTTCTTGAAGTCAGCCTTAACTTTCTTCACAAGACCGGACTGCTCATTGTCGACCACCTTCACCTCCTTGACATTCACCTCAGCCGCCACAAGGGGAGCCATGGCCTCGAAATCCGCTTTCTGCGAGGCATCGATAGCCGGCACGAGAAGCTGGCTCAGAGGCTGACGAACCTTTATGTTGACTTTTCTTCTCAGCGCGAGCACGAGAGAGGTCTCTATCTGAGCAAGAGACATTCGGCGTTCGAGCACCGGATCGATCCTGTCTCTTATACACATCTCCGAGCC
>USNC01000301.1 GCA_900555915.1 uncultured Porphyromonadaceae bacterium
TACGAGATCGCTCAGTGTCTCGTGGGCTCGGAGATGTGTATAAGAGACAGTTGCGGCACACTACCTTATGCTTATGATACACATCGGAGAACACACAGCGGAAAGGCACGAACAGTCGGTCGAAATCTCCTCCGCAAGCACGCGTGTATGGCTCATAGAGTTTTAGAAACTCGATATTCATCGGTGTCGGATCCACAAGACTTTTGGGCAGCACTTCCGACATGATGCTTTTCTTCTTCTTTCCCCCGAAACTCACGGAGCCCCATTGCGGTGTGGGATCAGGCATACTCACGAGCGTCAGATTACGCCTGTCGACCACCCCGGAACTCCACCCGAGAAACTCGGGAGAAGTCATCATCGAGATCACCGAATCAGGAGTCCAGCCGCAACTGTAGAGCGACCCTACTATGGAGCCCATCGACGTACCTGCCACATAGTCGATCGGGATGTCATTGTCTTCGAGAGCCTTTATGACACCGATGTGCGCTATACCTCTCGCTCCCCCTCCGCTCAATACGAGACCTACCTTGCCGTCGGCTGCGGAAGCGCCATAAGAAATAAGAACCGCCAATATGGCTAAAAGAGTGTGTTTGATCATAGTGGAATATTGAAGTTCGTTTAGAGTCAACAACAATTTCACCCCATTTTTGGATCGGTATTAAGTCATACAAAATCCAATATACTTGCCGGAACAATAAAAAATATATAACTTTGCAGAAAAAGCGATGGCATACACACTACGCAACATACTCCTGGCATCCGCCACATTCATCACCGCTGTCTCCTTATCATCGTGCGTGACCGAATCCGACGGCCCGACCACCGAATATGTACGGACGGGCGACAGACTGCCGCTATTCACCGCCACGATGAACGACGGGACCACCATTGACACTGATTCCCTGCGCGGACAGCAGTCCATGATCGTATTCTTCAACACTGACTGCGCGGATTGCCGCCGCGAATTGCCGATAGTAGAGGAATATTCGCAAAAATATCATCTGCAGACAAGGATAATCTGCATAAGCCGCTCCCAGTCCCAGTCTGAAATCGAGAGATATTGGAAAGAACACAGCCTCACACTCCCCTTTTCTGCCCAGAATGACAGCAAGATATTCAATATGTTCGCTACGTCAGGAATTCCACGTATCTATATCTCAGACCCGGACCTTACTGTGACCGACGTATTCACCGACAGGAACATGGCATCTCTGTCAGATCTCGAACTTGCCACCGGAGTGGCTGAGACATATTGAGGGAGCGCGCGGACCTCTTTGGTCCGCGCGCTCTCTGTATAATGATTTTATAAGATGGTCCGTCTTGGTCAGAGCATCTTGATTTTCTTCTCTATCTGCTCTATCTCCGCCTCAAGCTGCTTTGTCTTCCTTTCCATGTCTTTGAGCATGGAGTTTCCGGCATTGCTCTTCACGTTGAAGAATCCCATATTGTTGCGGTAGGTCTTCAGATCGTTGCGTTTAGCCTCCAGCTGGCGGTGGAGATAATCGCGCTCTTTCCTGAGTTTCGCGTCATCATCCTTTATTTCCTCCACTTTCTGCTCGAAGCGGCGCATATTGTCGCGCGATTCACGCTGATCGAACGATCCATAGATCTTGTCGCATATCTGACGGTACTCGTCGCGCAGGGCATCTTTGAACTTGAACGGCACATGACCTATGGCGTTCCATTTCTCCTGAAGTTCGCGCACCTGCGGCAGCAGTTCCTTCTTCTCCGCCTCAAGCGGCAAAGCCTTCAGGGCCTCGATCACCGCCCGCTTTGCCTCCAGATTAGCATTCTCCTCCTTGCGGCGGTCGCCGTTCTCTGTCTTTCTCCTTTCAAACACCGCATTGCAAGCCTGCGAGAAGCGATGCCATATCTCATCGGAATGCTTGCGGCCCACTGTGCCGATGGTCTTCCATTCCTCACGCAGACGCTTCACTTCCTCCACTGCCACACTCATCTTCTCCTCAGCGGCAAGAGCCTCAGCCTTCTCGCAGAGAAGTTCTTTCTTCTTGAGATTGTCGCTGTATTCCGATTTAACCTTGTGGAAATAATCGGCCTTGGCTTTGAAAAACGAATCGCAGGCACTGCGGAATCTATTGTAGAGCTGAGCGTTCGACTTACGCGATGCGTAGCCGATCTCTTTCCATTTTGCCTGCATGTCGATCACCTTTCGTGTGTTTTCTTCCCAGGCGTTGAATGAATCGGGCTGTTCGGCCACTATCGCCTCCACCTCCGCGCAAAGATTGGTCTTTGCCTCTTCGTTGGCGTTCTCGTCGGCCTTACGCTTCTCGAAAAAGTCCTGATGACGCTTTCTCACCACCGCCGAAGCCTCGCGGAACTCATCCCAGAGCGATTCGCGGAATTCCTTTGCCACCGGACCAATCTCACGCCATTCGTTATGGAGTGTCATCAACTTATTGATGGCATCCACCACATCCGGGTTGTCGGCAAGCGCCTTGGCCTCATCCACAAGCAGACGCTTCGCCTCAAGATTCTTCTTGAAATCAAGGTCGCGGAGTTCCTTGTTCATCTTCAGCTGGTCGTAGAAAAGTTCCACCGCTGTCTGGAACTCTTTCCATATGCCGGTCACAGCCGGCTCGGGAAGTTCGCATTTCTCTTTGAAAGATTTCTGCAGATCCTGAAACTCGTGGAAATTCAGGCTGTCTCTTATACACATCTGACGCTGCCGACGATCTTACGC
>USNC01000302.1 GCA_900555915.1 uncultured Porphyromonadaceae bacterium
TACGAGATCGCTCAGTGTCTCGTGGGCTCGGAGATGTGTATAAGAGACAGGCGTGTGGGCATATTCGGCGGTGCGGCGCAGACGCATTCGGAAGCATTCCAGACACCGTCGGCCTCGTTCCGGCTCATTCTCAAGCCCGCTGACCCGGCATAGCCACTCTTCATGGTCGTAGTCGGCGTCCACTATCTCCAGACCGAGGCTTTCCGCATAGCGGCTGCACTCGTTCTTCCTCTTAAGATATTCATCGAGAGGGTAGATGTTGGGATTGCAGTAGTAGATTGTCGGCCGGATGTCGTTGCCCATCATCCACTCTATGATGGCCGACGAGCATGGTGCGCAGCATGTGTGGAGCAGGACTCTCATCACATCGCGAATGCGTTGAATCCGCCGTCTACCACAGCTACGGTGCCGGTGACGAAAGTGGAGGCATCCGAGATCAGATACTGTATGGTGCCGCAGAGTTCCTCCGGCTTGCCGAAGCGCTTGAAAGGTGTCTGGCGTATCACGTCGGCTCCGCGCTCTGTCAGAGATCCGTCGGGGTTGGTCAGAAGCGCGCGGTTCTGGTTGGTGAGGAAGAAGCCCGGTGCGATTGCGTTGACGCGGATTGCGGGTGTGAACTTTGTGGCTACCTCGTTGGCGAGGAATGCGGTGAAGTTGCTGATGCCCGCTTTGGCAGCGGCGTAGCCGCAGACGCGAGTCATCGGGCGGAACGCCGCCATCGACGAGAAATTCACTATAGTGCCTTTCCCTGCCTCAACCATTGGTTTGAGGAAGACCTGTGTCGGTATTACGGTGCCTGTGAGGTTGAGATTGAGCACGCGCTCGAATTCCTGAACCTTAAGATCGAAGAAATTTCCGGTCGGGGCTATTGTGGCGCCGGGCATGTTGCCGCCCGCGGCATTGAGCAGTGCGTCCACCCTGCCGTAGCGTGCGAGGATCTCCCTGCAGTTTTCCTCTACTTTTTCAGCGTTCATGACATCGGTGGTGAGGAAGATTGCCTCGCCTCCTTTGTCGGCGATCTGCTTCACTATCTTGTCTCCTTCTTCCTGACGGCGTCCCATGAGCACTACCTTGGCGCCCTGGAGCGCCAGATATTCCCCTATGCAGGCGCCGAGCACGCCGGTGCCTCCGGTGATAACCACCACTTTCTCTTTTACTGAAAATATTTCGTTCATATCTATCTATCGTACGGTTTAAACTGTAACTAATATGCAAAATTAATGAATTTTTTTCGCGGTAGCAAATATTTTTTCCGGGTCTTGGTGCTGTGTCGGGAATTATTTTTCATTATTGTTTTGTTTTTATTGTCAAAAGTTGCATATTTCGGTTTGTTTTTATATTTTTGTGTTTTAATTTTCTGCCTGGTGGTTTGAATAAGAAAGACAAAAGATATGAGTGATAGAATATATATATTTGACACCACGCTGCGCGATGGCGAGCAGGTGCCGGGATGTCAGCTCAACACTGCCGAGAAGGTCGAGGTGGCGAAACGCCTTGAAGAAATGGGTGTTGACATAATTGAGGCCGGTTTTCCCGTGTCGAGCCCGGGCGATTTCACTTCGGTGGTGGAAATATCAAAGGCTGTGGTGTGGCCTGTGGTGTGCGCTCTCACCAGAGCCGTGGAGACCGACATAAGAATAGCGGCGGAGGCATTGCGTTTTGCCAAGCGTCCGCGGATTCACACCGGAATCGGCACGTCTCCCTATCACATCCGCTATAAGTTCAACTCCACACCTGAAGAAATTCTGGAGCGGGCGGTGTCTTCCGTCAGGTATGCGAGGAAGTATGTGGAGGATGTCCAGTTTTATGCCGAGGATGCCGGACGCACTGACAATGAGTTTCTCGCCCGTGTCATCGAGGCGGTTATCAAGGCCGGGGCTACCGTTGTAAATATCCCCGACACTACGGGTTATTGCCTTCCTCAGGATTTCGGCGCCAAGATCAGATACCTTTTTGAGAATGTCAGCGGCATTGACAAGGTGGTGGTGTCCACCCATTGTCACAACGATCTTGGAATGGCTACCGCCAACACTATGGCCGGACTTATGAATGGAGCCCGTCAGGCCGAGGTCACTGTCAACGGTATCGGGGAGCGTGCCGGCAACACATCGCTTGAGGAGGTGGTCATGATATGCAGGTCGCATTCCGAACTAAACCTCTCCACCAACATCAACACCACTAAAATAGCCGGAGTCAGCCGTATGGTGTCGAGCATGATGAATATGCCGGTGCAGCCCAACAAGGCGATAGTGGGCCGGAATGCTTTCGCCCATTCGTCGGGAATCCATCAGGACGGGGTGTTGAAAAACAGGGAAAGCTACGAGATTATCGACCCGCAGGACGTGGGTATCGACGACAATACCATCGTGCTGACGGCTCGCAGCGGACGTGCCGCTCTCAAACACAGGCTCGAGACGCTTGGCGTTCATATGGAGAAGGATGCCCTCGACAAATGTTATGAGTATTTCCTAAAACTCGCCGATATGAAGCGGGAGGTGACAGATGAGGAGATTCTGATGCTTGCAGGCAAGCATCGCATGGCACGCAACCGCATCAAACTCGACTATCTCCAGGTGTCGAGCGGTGTCGGTGTGCGTCCCGTGGCGAGTGTTGGCCTCGACATATCGGGTGAGAAATTCGAGGCTTGCGCCTCAGGCAATGGTCCTGTCGATGCC
>USNC01000303.1 GCA_900555915.1 uncultured Porphyromonadaceae bacterium
TTGAATATGGACAGATTATCGGCTGAGACCAACGGAGCGATACGTAAGGAATTTTACGCCTACCGCAACGGCCTGCTTGCCGACACACTCAGAAAGGGGGGGCTGCAGCAGAAGTACATCTTCGGGCTGCAGCTCCCTCAAATAAAAGAAATCGCGGAGCGCTACCGCCCCTCCGGAGCGGCGGAAAGCGCTGAACTCTCACGCGCGCTTTGGGGCGACCGCGAATGTCGCGAGGCGCGTCTGCTCTCCTGCCACCTCATGCCTCCCTCTGAAATGACCCAGGAGGAAGCGCTCGCCTGGGCGCTCGACGTGGCCACGAGGGAGGAGGCCGACATTCTGGCCTTCCGGCTGCTGCGCCATCTGCCGTCGGCTGCGGAGACCGCGGCCAAGCTGAAAGAGCACGGGGAGCCGCTTAAGCAATATACCGCCACAGCCATACTACGATTTTTAGACTAATCCTCAAAACAAACTGACATCATGACAGACAGAATGAAGCGAATGGCGATGATAGCGGCCGGAGCCATGCTCCTGGCAGGCTACATGCCGGCCATGAGTTCCGACAAGACACCGCTGCAGACCGCCTCAGGAAAGTTCGAGGCAGGCAGCGGGACATTCCTGCTCAACGGGGAGCCATTCGTGGTGAAAGCAGCCGAACTGCACTATCCGCGTATCCCGAAGCCCTACTGGGACCAGCGTATCAAACTTTGCAAGGCACTGGGCATGAACACCGTGTGCCTCTACACCTTCTGGAACTCACACGAGCCGAAAGAGGATCAGTTTGACTTCACCGGGCAGAACGACCTGCGCGAGTTTATCAAACTCTGCCAGGCCAACGACATGAAAGTGATCCTCCGCCCCGGACCGTATGTATGCGCCGAATGGGAAATGGGCGGTCTCCCCTGGTGGCTGCTGAAGAAGAAAGACATACGCCTGCGCGAGAACGACCCCTACTTTCTTGAGAGAGTCAACAAATTCCAGAAAGCAGTAGCCGACCAGGTAGGCGACCTCACCGTCAGCGACGGAGGGCCGATCATCATGGTGCAGGTGGAGAATGAATACGGATCTTACGGCACAGACAAGGAATACGTAGGCAACATCCGCGACATGCTCCGCAAGAACTTCGGCGACGACGTGACACTCTTCCAGTGCGACTGGGCCTCCAATTTCGAGAACAACGGTCTCGACGACCTTATATGGACGATGAACTTCGGCACCGGCGCCAATATCGACAAGCAGTTCGCACGCCTTAAGGAACTGCGTCCGGAAAGCCCGCTGATGTGCTCGGAGTTCTGGAGCGGCTGGTTCGACAAATGGGGAGCCAACCACGAGACCCGTCCGGCCGAGGACATGATAGCGGGCATCGACGAGATGCTCTCGAAAGGGATCTCCTTCAGCCTCTACATGACCCACGGAGGGACCAACTGGGGACACTGGGCAGGAGCCAACTCACCCGGATTCGCCCCTGACGTAACCTCTTACGACTACGACGCCCCCATCAGCGAATCGGGACAGACCACTCCCAAATACTGGGAATTGCGAAAAGCATTGTCCAAATACATGAACGGCGAGAAGCAGGCTAAAGTTCCCGCTTTAATCAAGCCCATCCGTATTCCGTCTTTCCAATTTACAGAGATGGCTCCTTTGTTCGACAATCTTCCTGCTGCCAAGAAAGACCGCAATATCCGTACCATGGAGGAATATAACCAGGGATTCGGAAGTATTCTCTACCGCACCACACTGCCCGAGATGAAAACCCCGTCCCTGCTCACTGTGAACGATGCGCACGATTATGCCCAAGTTTTCCTGGATGGCAAATACATCGGCAAACTGGACCGCCGCAACGGTGAAAAGCAACTGGAATTCCCCGCCTGCCCCAAAGGTGCACGCCTCGACATTCTGGTAGAAGCCATGGGCCGCATCAACTTTGGACGTGCCATCAAGGACTTCAAGGGTATCACCCAAAGCGTAGAACTTACCGTAGACATCGACGGCCGTCCTTTCACCTGCAACCTGAAGGATTGGGAAGTCTATAATCTCGAAGATACATACGATTTCTATAAGAACATGAAGTTCCAGCCCATCGGCTCACTGAAAGATGAGTTAGGACAACGCATTCCGGGTTGCTACCGTGCCACCTTTAAGGTGAACAAGCCCAGCGACACATTCCTAAACTTCGAGACTTGGGGCAAGGGACTTGTCTACGTCAACGGGCACGCCATGGGACGCATTTGGGAAATCGGCCCGCAACAGACCCTCTACATCCCGGGATGCTGGTTGAAGAAAGGTGAGAATGAAGTGATTGTCTTCGACATCATCGGTCCCAAAGAAGTTAAGTCCGAAGGACTGAGCGAGCCATTACTGGACCAGTTGCTCGTCACCAAACCGCTGACGCACCGCAATGAGGGTGAAAATCTCGACTTGTCCGGTGAGCAGCCCGTCCTCTCCGGCAGCTTCAATCCCGGCAACGGTTGGCAGGAACGCAAATTCGACCAACCCGTCACCGGACGTTATGTCTGCCTGGAAGCCTTGAGTGCACAAGATGGAAAAGACCTGGCTTGCATTGCCGAAATGTATCTGCTGGATGAGAATGGGGAACGTCTGTCACGCGAACCCTGGATTGTCAATTATGCCGACCTGTCTCTTATACACATCTGACGCTGCCGACGATCTTAC
>USNC01000304.1 GCA_900555915.1 uncultured Porphyromonadaceae bacterium
GATCTACACGCGTAAGATCGTCGGCAGCGTCAGATGTGTATAAGAGACAGGGAGGTGATAAGGATAGCTGAATGCGAGGAGTTTGAATTTGCCGGCGTAATGGATCTCGGCGCGGAATACTTCAATAACACTTGGGGCGACCGACACATCGAGATGGTGAAGAGTCTCAAACTTGTGGATGTCGATGCCATACGCAATGCCGGATTCACCGTGGCCGTGGATGCTGTCAATTCCGTAGGCGGAGTTGTCATTCCGCGTCTGCTTCGTGAGCTTGGTGTGAAGGATGTGGTTGAACTCAACTGCAATCCCGACGGCCATTTCACCCACACTCCGGAGCCTATCCCGGAAAACCTTACGCAGATTTCAGACCTTATGAGAAATTCCAAGGCTGATGTCGGATTTGTGGTGGATCCCGATGTAGACCGCCTTGCTATCGTCATGGAGAATGGCGAGATGTTTGTGGAGGAATATACGCTTGTGGCAGTAGCCGACTATATATTGTCGCATACTCCCGGATCCACGGTATCGAATCTCAGCAGTTCGAGGGCGTTGCGCGATGTGACGCGCAGGCATGGCTGTGACTACGATGCGGCTGCAGTGGGAGAGGTGAATGTGGTTGCCAAGATGAAGGAGACCGGTGCTGTGATAGGAGGAGAAGGCAACGGTGGGGTGATTTATCCTGAACTCCATTACGGACGCGACGCGCTCGTCGGCGTAGCTCTCTTCCTTACCCTTCTCGCCAAGTCGGGAAAGAAGGTGTCGGAACTGAAGCTGACTTATCCGCCTTATCAGATAGCGAAAAATAAGATACAACTCACTCCCGATATTGATGTGGATGCCATATTGCTTGCTGTCAAGGATAAGTTCTCCGACTGCGACATAACCGACATCGATGGCGTCAAGATAGATTTCCCTGATTCCTGGGTTCATCTGCGCAAGTCTAACACCGAGCCGATCATACGAATCTACAGCGAGGCTGAGACAATGCAGAAAGCCGAAAAACTGGCGGATGATATCAAGCAGGTGATCGACTCTCTCAAATAGCGGTGCTATAGGGGTAGAAAATCAGGAGGGTAGTGCCGGTGCATTCTGATCCTCTGTTTCCCAATGGTCTATTTATACACTTTAAAATGCTGAAAAAATTTTTTCTTAATCTCCTGTCGTCGTTTGTCGGCGCATGGATGGCCATGGTGCTCTTTTGTGTTGTGGCGGTTGTGGTTGTGATTGGAGTTGTAGCCAGATTGGGCGGCGACGATGAGGGCGTTTCTACCAAGGTCGGAAAAGATTCTGTGCTTCTTCTCGATCTGTCAGGCTCGATAGTGGAGACGCCTGAGCCCGGACTGCTCGATTTTATGACGGTGGCTACCGGAAACTCCGAGAAGCCTACGGCTCTGAACGTGCTCGTCGACGGGATTCGGGAGGGGAAGGACTCCAGGGAGATCAAAGCGATGTATATCAAATGCGGTCACCCTCAGGCTTCGCCGGCTACGCTCAATGCCATCAGGATGGCCGTGGCTGATTTCAAGAGCAGCGGTAAGAAAGTGTATGCATATGCCGATATGATGACGATGGGCGATTATTTCGTGGCATCCCAGTCTGACAGCATTTTCCTGAATCCCGGCGGTATGATTGATATTTCCGGAATAGGGGGCACCACTCTTTATTTCAAGGATCTTCTTGATAAGATCGGCGTGAAGATGACTCTTGTCAAGGTCGGCACGTTCAAGTCGGCGGCGGAGCCATACATATCCAACGAGATGAGCGGTCCTGCAAGGGCTCAGCTCGATACTCTTTATTCCGATATGTGGAAATATATAGGGAATGCGGTCTCTGAAGGAAGAAAAGCACTATCTAAAGATGCGCTTAATGAGGCTGCCGATGAATTCATCACATTCAAGACCTCGCGCGATGTGCTTGACGCCGGTTTTGTGGATCGTCTTGTGTATGAACGCCAGATGGATGATATAATCGGCAATATCGTAGGTAAGGATGGCGATGATGTGAAATACTATACTCCGCAGACTCTTGCCGAAAATTCCAACTGGGGCGGAGACTATTCGAACTCCGACCAGGTGGCCGTGCTGTATGCCACCGGAGAGATTGCGGAAAACTCCAAAAACGGTATCGACTGCTACAGACTCGTGCCGCAGATCACGGATCTGGCTGAAGACGACAATGTAAAGGCTCTAGTGCTCCGTGTGAATTCTCCCGGTGGATCGGTCTTTGGAAGCGAGCAGATAGGAGAGGCTCTCGATTATTTCAAGTCGAAAGGCAAACCTTTCGTGGTATCAATGGGCGACTACGCGGCTTCCGGTGGCTACTGGATTTCCTGCACAGCCGACAGAATTTTTGCAGATCCTCTCACCGTCACAGGCTCTATCGGTATTTTCGGCCTTTTCCCTTCAGCCGAGGGCCTTGCGCGCAAACTCGGGGTGACTCCGCAGACTGTGTCTACAAATCCCGGAAGAACTATCAGTATCTTCTCCGACCCGACGCAGCAGCAGCTTGATGTGCTCCAGAATTACATCGACGACGGATATTCCCGTTTCATAAAAAGAGTAGCCAAAGGACGGAAGATGAAGGAGAGCCGGGTGCGTCAGATAGCCGAAGGCCGCGTATATCTGTCTCTTATACACATCTGACGCTGCCGACGATCT
>USNC01000305.1 GCA_900555915.1 uncultured Porphyromonadaceae bacterium
CGGCAGCGTCAGATGTGTATAAGAGACAGATAATATATGGGATAAGATCGATCCGTCAAGAGTGTTTGAAGACTGGCACGATGCCCTTCAGATCAGGGAGGAGGCTCTCGAACTCTTCAGCCTCGGTCTGCTCGACCTCACTACGCGTGCACAGATTGAGAAACTGTTCTGGAGCGTGGCCCGCGATGTCCACGACATTACAAAGAGCATGAAGCACCCGCCTGAAGAATTGCGGAAGGTGGCCAGAATGCTTCCTGAGAAATATTTCTGTAATTTCTCATTGTTCCAGTCTCTGCCCGACACTTGGGCCATCGACCAGATGTTTCCGATAATGCCTGTCAGCAGACTCGATGAGAAACCGACGCATGAATGCACCATTCAGGATGTGACTTGCGATTCCGACGGAAAAATCAACCGGTTTGTCGCTCCGCAGGGGGTGAGTTATTCTCTCCCGGTGCATCAACTCAAAAATGGTGAGCCATACTATATAGGAGTCTTCCTTGTGGGTGCCTATCAGGAGATTCTCGGTGACCTTCACAACCTCTTCGGCGACACGGCCGCTGTCCATATCACATGTAATAAAGATGGATATGATATCGAGCAGGTCATTGATGGAGAACCGGTAGCCGATGTGCTCGACTATGTGGAATACAATCCCAAGAAACTTGTGAGAAATCTCGAGACGTGGGTTTCAAAGTCGATGAAGGAAGGGCGTATTACGGCTGAGGAGGGACGCCAGTTTCTAAACAACTACAAGTCCGGCCTTTACGGTATTACCTATCTTGAAAGATATTGAGAAGTGGCACGCTATTTCATAAGGCTCGCGTATAAGGGTGCGGGGTTTCACGGCTGGCAGATCCAGCCGAATGCTCCAAGTGTGCAGCAGACTCTGCAGCAGGCGCTTTCCACCGCGCTTCGCTCGGAAATATCGGTTGTCGGTGCCGGACGCACCGACACCGGGGTTAATGCCCGCACCATGTATGCGCATTTTGATTATCCTGATTCTCTGCCGGAAAAAGGAAGATTGCTCGTTTCGCTCAATCGGCTTGTGGGCAAGGATATAGCGGTTCACGATATATTCCGAGTGCCTGATGATTCGCACGCTCGCTTCGATGCATCTGAAAGAACCTACAAGTATTTTGTCACTTTTGAGAAGACTCCTTTCTTCTATCCTCTTTCCTGGTTCTCGCCTGTCAGGCTCGATCTTGAACTCATGAACGAGGCTGCTTCGGTGCTTCTTCACACGGAAGATTTCACATCTTTCGCCAAACTTCACAGCGATGCCAAAACGAATATATGCAAAGTATCGCATGCCGAATGGACTATGAGTGGCGATTCCATGGCGGTATTCACCATCACTGCCGATCGTTTTCTCAGAAATATGGTGAGGGCCGTGGTAGGGACACTTGTCGACGTGGGACGTGGAAAGATGACTCTGGAGCAGTTCAAGGAGATAATCAATTCAAAAGACCGATGTGCGGCCGGACAGTCGATGCCGGGAGAGGCCTTGTTTCTGTGGGACGTGCGATATGAAAACTTAAACATTTAGAAAGATGGAAGCCGAGAAAGAGATCAAGCAGTTGCGCGACGAACTTAACCGCCATAATCATAATTACTATGTGCTCAATTCTCCTGAAATTACAGATAAGGAGTTTGACATGCTGATGAAGCGGCTGGAGCGGCTTGAGAAAGAATATCCTGAGTTTGACGATCCTTTGTCGCCTACCAGACGGGTAGGTTCTGACCTTTCCAAAGGATTTGAGCATGTGGTGCACGAGCGTCCCATGCTCTCGCTCGCCAATACTTATTCTATAGGAGAGGTGGATGAGTGGTTTGAAAGAGTCAGCAAAGGTCTTGGAGGCGAGGACTTCGAGATCACCGGGGAGATGAAATATGACGGCACTTCCATATCGATCATTTATGAGAATGGCCGTATGGTCAGGGCGGTCACTCGTGGAGACGGCACTCAGGGCGATGATGTCACTGCCAATGTTAAGACTATACGCAGCATACCGCTTGTGCTTCAGCCGGGCGACTGGCCTGCCAGGTTCGAGATAAGAGGTGAGATTCTTATGCCTTGGAAAGTGTTCGAGCAGTTGAATCAAGAAAGGCAGTACAACGAGGAGCCGCTCTTCGCCAATCCCAGAAATGCTGCCAGCGGTACGCTCAAGACTCAGGATCCGAAGGAAGTGGCGAAGCGGAATCTGGATGCTGTCTTCTATTATCTTCTGTCCGACAGCCTTCCGGCCGAAACCCATTACGACAACATGGAGGCTGCGCGTTCATGGGGATTCAAGGTCTCAGGCCAGATGAAGATGCTTCACTCAGCCGGTGAAGTCAACGATTTTATCAATTATTGGGATGAGGAGCGTAAGACTCTGCCCGTGGCCACCGACGGATTGGTGTTCAAGGTCAATTCGCTCCGTCAGCAACTGAATCTCGGGTTTACGGCAAAATCGCCCCGATGGGCTGTGGCATATAAGTTCAATCCGGAAAACGCCTGCACGAGACTTCACTTTGTCAGCTTCGAGACTGGACGGATGGGTACGGTCACGCCTGTGGCAAATCTTGAGCCGGTACTCCTTTCTGGAACTGTCGTGAAGCTGTCTCTTATACACATCTCCGAGCCCACGAGACACTGAGCGATCTC
>USNC01000306.1 GCA_900555915.1 uncultured Porphyromonadaceae bacterium
GGCCTTCCACTATCCCTTTGTCGCCTGCCAGATGGAGCGCGCCTACAGCGACAAACGACGAGCCTTTCTTCATGATGTCAGGAAGTTTAGTAAGCCAGTCGGCGTTGCGCCTGTCGAGAAGTGCCGTCATGAATTCCGGATGAGAATCCTCATCCTCGCTAAGTTTGATCATGGCGCCGAGGTCCTGTCGGTTGTATGCCTCGTTGAGGGCTTTTACCTGACTCATTGATTTTTCCGGATCAGAGAGCATTTCCACAAGTGCTTCTGCCTGATATGCTATAGGTGTGGTGCAGAAGAGCATTTTTGCCTGAAACTCAGGTGTCTCAAGCGGTATGATTGTCTTGTTTGACGCCTTCCCCTGTGTCTGGAACCAGGTGTCGAGTTGCTCCTGTGGATTATAGTCCGGCATGTCTTTAGCCACCATGCCTACTGTCACCATGCTTGTCACTGCCATTGGCTTGAGCATGTCGAGCATGTTGAGTTTCATTCCCGGCATCGGTGCCCATTTCTCAAACTCGCCCGAGATTTTATCATAGATTTCTGGCGAGATTACTTTGGAGATGGTGCTGTCGGTCGGAGCAATCATGTAGGGCTGCATGGCAGCGGAGAGCTGCATCTGGTCCTGGGTCATGTCGATTTCTCCCACCACATATTCTGCCGATGTGAATGCGCCGGATGCGCCGAATTCCTCGATTTTCGATACCGGTGCCAGGTGGTGTGTCCCGAAAAGATAGGAGGGTGAGGTCAGGCCGTTGCCTTCCACTTTAAAGAATACCTGGGCTGATGCGGATGCCGCCAGTGTGAGCATCAGAGAGAGTGCTGTAGTCTTTCTAAATTTCATTGTCTGTGGTTTTGTTATTTTGTTGAAGTCTGTGCTTCACGCCGCTCGGCGTCATTGCCGAATTCCGGAAGCCTGTTTGTTTTGTTTGACGCATGTTGCCTCGGAAAGTTTCATAAAAAATAATGTTTTTTTTCATGCCCTATGAACCTAATGCGGAGCCGGGGCGTTGATATATCGAATTTCGGCTCATGATTCGTCCGCGGAAGCCATGACTCAGGGATTCAGAGTTGGTAATACAGAAATAACTAAAAAACAATATTCCGCTATGAAAAAACTATTCTTATCTTTAGTGGTTCTCCTCTCTTCCCTCTCCAGTTTCGCTATCAGTCCGTTCTTGGAATTCGCACCTGTTGTGGCGGGTGGTGGCACTTGCCGGTTCAATGTGCAGGGCGGTATTTATGAGGAGATGCATCCCAACGTAGGCCTTGGTGCCGGAATCGGCATCACCGAGGAGTGGAACTTCGACAATGGTCCTCTCATCCCTATCTTCGTGCGTGGCGACATCCACGGCAAGTGGGGTGGTGTTAAGCCTTTCTTCTCGCTCGATATCGGCTATGCCATCAACACTGAGGCTACTGATTGCGGTGCCGTTGTGGTCAATCCTATGATCGGTCTTAATTTCGGCCGTTGGTATGGTGGCATTGGTTATGAGGCTCTTTGCTGGACTCCCAAACATGCCGGTTCCACCAATTGCTTCAATATGAAATTCGGATATCGCTTCTGAATCGGTAGTTGGTGACTGCGCAAGTTTACAGGATAATAATACACTCCGCGCCATAATGCGCGGAATTGAGAATACCGGACACGCCTGCTGCGTGTCCGGTATTTTCTGTCATGTCCGGTATTTTCTGTCATGTCATATGAAGAAATCCTCTGATTTGTCCTTGCGTAGTTTCACTCGGTTTTCTCTGCTGCTGCATGTTCTTGCATCCTCGGCATATTCCGTCATCTTCCGCGAGATCCTTTCGTTGTATTCCTCCCACATCTCTCTGGTGCCCTCGGGGGTTGCGCTGAATGCCATGCTGTTGCGGATATTCATCCCTGTGGCCATCTTGTCTACATCGATGTTGGCGCCGATCAGATTGACGGTCCAGCCCATTTCCTTGAATTGCGATATAAGGTTGGCCACATACTTTCCGTCGTAGCGGCATGATGAGTTTTCCAGGCCGTCGGTGATGATGGTGATCACTCCGGTGGAATCCTCATGTGTCGCGGCCACTGTCTTCAGTTCTG
The DNA here is from genome assembly GCA_900555915.1 of uncultured Porphyromonadaceae bacterium. Classification (GTDB taxonomy): domain Bacteria; phylum Bacteroidota; class Bacteroidia; order Bacteroidales; family Muribaculaceae; genus Lepagella. The sequence continues at coordinate 2,075 of USNC01000306.1, forward strand.
TCAGTGTGGATCCGACAGCATCGAGAAGGGGCGTCATTCCATGAGGAAGGTAGTCATCCTTGGTGATGTGGCGCGCTTTTCGTGAGTCTTCGTTCTTGAGGAGATACCGGGACTTCACAGGTCCTCCGGACTGGAATGCATATACCGACATGAGTGAGTGGATGCTGTCGGCATTCTCCTCGGCGGCGCGTCTGGCCACATTGATTGTTTCGTTGCATCCCGAGATGGTCTGTTCGGTCAGGTGTGACATGGATCCGCTTTCGTCGAGAATCACAAGGTTGAATACGGTTGTCTTCATTGTTGATTGATTTGTAAGTTAATGGTTTTGGGTTATGCTTTGCCTGCATGGTGCTTTCGTGCGCTTTGCCGGCGTATGTAAGTCGGTGGTTGATTGGAATGTCGTGTCTGGCGTTGCGTCAGATAATGGTGGCTGATGATGATGTGCTTATGTCGAAATCCGAGAATCTCAAAAATTGAATATATCCTTTATAGCTGTCTCTTATACACATCTCCGAGCCCACGAGACACTGAGCGATCT
>USNC01000307.1 GCA_900555915.1 uncultured Porphyromonadaceae bacterium
GAGATCGCTCAGTGTCTCGTGGGCTCGGAGATGTGTATAAGAGACAGGCGTGAAACACACGCTTCATGTTCGCTTTGTCCACCACCGTGTAATAATCCGGGTCGAGAATTCTCAGCCTGTCGCGCAGCCAGTCATCGCCATTCTTGTTCCAGTCATCATTGAGGCTCTTGCGTATGGCATCCGGCACGGTTGGAAGTTCATCAATGCCGTTCAGGAGCGCGTCGACATACATCATCGAGCCTCCGCACACTACGGCTACGTCCCGCTGTTGCCATATCCGGTGTGCGATGCGCAGGGCATCCTCCTCAAACATTGCGGCCGAGTAGTATGCGTCGAGCGGCAGAGTCTCGATAAGATGATGAGTCACCCCCATTCTCTGACTTTCGTCAGGAACGGCGGTGACTATCGGTATTCCCTTGTATATCTGCCTTGAATCAGCCGATATGATTTCGGTCTTGTATTGTAGTGCGAGTCTTGCCGCAAGGTCTGATTTGCCGGATGCGGTAGGACCGGAGACTACGATTAGTTTCTTCAGAGTCTTTGTCATTCTGCCACTATGCGGGCGATGTTGAAAACTACGTCGGTAGCCTTTTCAAGCGACTGTACCGAGACGAATTCATAGCGTCCGTGCATATTCTCTCCACCTGCGAATATATTGGGGCAGGGGAGTCCTTTGAAAGAGAGCTGCGCTCCGTCGGTGCCGCCGCGGATAGGCTGGACCTTCGGAGTCACGCCTGCCTCGATCATTGCTTTCTTGGCTATGTCTATGATGTGCATCACAGGTTCGATCTTCTCCCTCATGTTGTAGTATTGATCGTTGATCTCCACGGAGCAGCAGCCTGGGTATTCCATGTTTGTCTTTCGGCAGAGGTGTTCAATCTCTCGTTTCCTGCTTTCGAAGCGGGCGCGGTCATGATCGCGTATGATGTAGGTGAGCACGGTTTCCTCCACCGATCCTTCTATTCCTATAAGGTGGTAGAATCCTTCGTATCCCTCAGTATGTTCCGGAGTCTCCCATCTTGGAAGCATCTGTATAAACTGGTTGGCCACACGTATTGAGTTCACCATTTTGTGCTTTGCGGTTCCGGGATGCACGTTTCTTCCCTTGATGGTGACTTTTGCGGATGCTGCGTTGAAATTCTCATATTCCAGTTCACCCACAGCGCCGCCGTCCATTGTGTAGGCGAAATCGCAGCCGAAGCGTTCCACGTCAAATTTGTGTGCGCCTTTTCCGATCTCTTCGTCAGGGTTGAAAGCGATGCGTATCTTGCCATGCTTCACGTCAGGGTTTGCCTGCAGCATTGCCACTGCAGTGAGGATTTCCGCAATACCGGCCTTGTCGTCTGCTCCGAGCAGTGTGGTCCCATCGGTCACGATAAGATCCTGTCCGATATAGTTGTGAAGTTCGGGGAACTCGTCCGGTTCCATCACTATGTTGAGATTCTCGTTGAGCACGATAGGCTTGCCGTCATAGTTCTTGACTATTCTGGCGTTGACGTGGCGTCCGCTCATGTCGGGGGCCGTGTCCATATGGGCTATGAATCCTACAGTCGGCAACTTTTTGTCTGTATTCGCCGGTAGAGTTGCCATAAGGTAACCGTTGTCATCAAGCGTGATGTCTTCGAGTCCCATCTGTTCCACCACAGTCTTGAGATGGCGTGCGAATGTCATCTGGCCGGGAGTGGAGGGTGTCAGATTGGTCTCATCATCGCTCTGAGTGTCGAATTTTATATATTCCAGAAATCTGTCGGTTACTTTCATGCTGGTGATGTTAAGATGTTTTGCAATAATGTTATTGCGCGCAAAATTACAAAAAAATAATGATATCTGCAAATACTATTTCCTTTCAATATTCGGAATATACTTCAAGAGGGTGTATCATGATTCAGTATGGGGTGGGGGATCGGCTGAATTTTTATGATGCGGGGCCTAAAAATTGCATTGGAATTTGTTGATTATCGATAATTTTGCTAATTTTGTGGTTTATCTGCCGAAATTTGTTTCGGTCTTACTGCTATAACAATATAACGTCTTGAATAGATGAAATTTAAAACAATGGCCCTCTTGGCGGGCTCCATTATTGCTGCATTTTCCGGATTCGCGGCGGAATCCGACAGTATAGTAAATTCGAGAATTGACTCTAACCTGCTCGAATTCAATGTCGAGGCCCGTCTTGATGCGCAGCTTGTGGATACAGATGGGCATACCGATGACACGAAGACGGGATTTGTAGGAAAATACATCGCCGTCAATGCTAATGGCACCATCATCGACGGGCTCACCTACACCTGGCGGCAGCGGTTCTCGCGTACGCCTCATGACGACAACTTCTGGGACCAGACCGATATCCTCGGTCTTGACTACAAGATGGACAAGTTTGATTTCGGGGCCGGCAAGCAGGTGGTGATGATAGGCGGCTATGAATACAACCGGGCACCGATAGACCTCATGTGTCCCAATCTGTTTGTGACGAACGTGGCGTGCTATCAGTTTGGTGTCTCCGCCGGGTATCAGATCAATCCGGATCATCATATCGGCTTCCAGATAAGTCAGAGCCTTTTCGCCACTCCTGCCGACCTGTCTCTTATACACATCTGACGCTGCCGACGATC
>USNC01000308.1 GCA_900555915.1 uncultured Porphyromonadaceae bacterium
AGATCGCTCAGTGTCTCGTGGGCTCGGAGATGTGTATAAGAGACAGGTATGTATTGTCCTGCGAGAATCCGTAGTATGACTTCAAGAGAATGTTTACTTCGGAATTATAACCGAGGTAACTTACCGGCATCTGAATGCCGGAACCATACGTGGATGATGAAGTCACGCTGTAATTGTCATAGATGAAATATGTGTTGCCTACGGACGTCAGGAAATCGTCCTGGTTTCCCACACCTGACACATCTGTGGTATTGCTGTTGTACATCTGTTCGATATCATACCGGGTGAAGGTAAAATACACCTGATCGCCGGAGGCTGGTATCTCCCGGTCGCCGACCTTGATTACCTGCATATAGACGTATCCGTCGTCGTCAAGACGATAGAACGGAGCGTTCTCCCCCACCTCAAAAATACTGTCGGCGGGAATCTCATTGCACACCCTATGCTGTGCGAGGAACCAGTTGCTGACCTTCTGCTCCTTTTTCAGCAGGTCGGAATAACTCTGCTTGTCGTCGCAAGAAGAGAATACAAGACCGGCGAGGACAACTGCCGCCAAACTAAACTTAAGATTTACATTCATAACAAATATTGACTGACCATACACCTGACCGCTCAAGAAAAGAGATCGGAAGGAGCACGGGTATTTTCTTTTAAATCTGGAAATAATCAAGTTTTTCCGTTTTCCCTTTAAGATAATGTGCATAGCGGGAAAGCGCCTCGACAAGAATTGCCCTGCACTCATCGAGCGATCCGGAAAACTCGGCCCCGGCGGCCATGACATGGCCTCCGCCTCCGAAGAGTTCCTTGCATATGATGTTGACAGGAAAATCCATGACACTCCTTGCCGACACTTTCACGCAATCGGAATCCTCGCGGAGGAAAAAACTGCATGTCACACCCCTTATCTCAATCGGACGGTTCACGAGTCCTTCCGTATCACCCTTCTCATAATGGAACCTCGCACACTCATCCTTGTCAAGGCAGATCACGGCTGCATGATATTCCGGAAAAATCTCCATCTTCTCAGAGATAGCGTATGCCTCAAGTCTGAGAGCCCCGTAGCTTTTCTCCACCAGAGCCAGACGCACGATACGGTTCTTGTCACAACCCTTGTCAATCAGCCGCTGCAGGATCTCGTATATGTCCGAACTTTTGCAATTGACGGTAAAATTCTTCGTATCCGTAATCATTCCGGCGAGAATACATGTAGCGGCGTCCAGATCCATCTCATTGTAAAGGCCGAGATCGGCAATGAGCCTGAACGTCAGTTCACACGTGCTTGACATATCGGGAAACGAGAACAACACATCGGTAAAATCATACGGGTCGACATGATGGTCTACAAGCACCTTCGGACATTCAGCCTCATCAAGCAGCGTCTGCATCTTGTCAAGACGTGAAGGCTGGTTGAAATCGCAGCAGATTACAAGGTCCGCCTCCCGGAACAACCTGGCGCAGTAATCCTCATGACGCGTGAAGACAGCGATCGAATCGAACCCGGGGAGAAAAGAAAGCGATCTCGGAGCATTGTCAGGAACCACCACGGAGACTGACTTGCCCAATTTTCTGAGCACATGCATCCATCCGAGCGTGCTTCCCACCGCATCTCCGTCGGGACGGACATGACACGTAAGCACTATGGAAGCAGCCCCATTGATAAGCTTCTCAAATTTATCAACCTTGCGCGTATCTAATAAATTATTCATTAATTTTCAGTCAGTTGTATTATAAAAAAGCGCAGTCGGCCACCGAAAAAGTAAAAAATCCGGACAAAAAAACGCCGATAACACTCATTTCAAAAGGCAAAGATAGCAATTTTTGGCGAATTTTTAGTAATTTTGCATCATAAAAATCCATATTCACCGAGTGATCAGATTTGAGCCCTATCATCAACCCTTCCACCAACCGATGAGTGGCGATTCTTATGGAGACAACACAGCCATCACCAAATACAGATACACACATGCACACAAGAGAAGAGAAACTCGCGGCATTCGGACGAATGCTCGACGTGCTTGATACATTAAGAGAACAGTGCCCTTGGGACAGGAAGCAGACCAACGAAAGCCTGCGTTGCAACACCATAGAAGAGGTGTATGAACTAAGCGACGCCCTACAGGCCGACGACCTTCTGAATATCAAGAAAGAACTGGGCGACGTACTCCTGCACATCGCGTTCTACAGCAAGATAGCGGAAGAGAAGAGAGACTTCGACATCGCCGACGTATGCAATGCTCTGACCGACAAACTCATCTTCCGCCATCCTCACATCTATGGCGAGGTGAAGGCGGACACAGCCGATGCGGTGGCCGACAATTGGGAGCAGATCAAACTTAAAGAAAAGGATGGAAACGCCAGCATTCTGGCGGGAGTCCCGTCATCGCTTCCTTCTCTGATAAAGGCATATCGGATTCAGGAAAAAGCAGCTCACTCAGGCTTCGACTGGGAGCAGCCCGAGCAGGTGTGGCAGAAAGTGAAAGAGGAAATATCCGAAGTGGAGACTGAGATCAGAAAAGGAGACATGGTGAATCTCGAAAAGGAATTCGGCGACCTCTTTTTCTCGATTGTCAACGCCGCGAGGCTGTACGGCGTGGT
>USNC01000309.1 GCA_900555915.1 uncultured Porphyromonadaceae bacterium
ACCCTTAACCCTTAACCCTTAACCCTTAACCCTTAACCCTTAACCCTTAACCCTTCCCACTTCCCTCTTAACTTGGTTAAGAGGGTAGCGGGAACATCCGCAGCATCCACAGCGACATGCCCACATAGATGAGCAGACCCACGATGTCGTCCATGATCTGGATGAAGGGTCCGGTGGCGAGCGCCGGGTTGATGTGGAGGCGTTCGAGGGTGAGGGGCACGAAAGTGCCGAATACCGTCGCGAATATCACCACGCAGAAGAGCGAGGCGGCCACTGCAAACGACACGGCATACATACTGGGCTGCGTGCACAGCACATATATCAGCACTACGCCGCTTATGACCACCGCATTGAGCAGGGCCACGAGCACCTCGCGCCCTATCTGCTTCCAGGCGTCCTTCACCTCGAGGCGTCCGTTGGCGAGACCCTGCACCACTATTGCCGAGGCCTGCACGCCCACGTTGCCGCCCGTGCCGCCGATGAGCGGGATAAAGATGGCGAGCGCCGTGACGGCGGCTATCTGCGCCTCGAATCCGGTGAGGATAATGGAGTTGATGATACCGCCCACTATCCCTATGAGAAGCCAGGGGATGCGGGCTTTCGTCTGTGCGAACACGGAGTCGTCGACGTCCACGTCAGACGATATACCGGAGGCGAGCTGATAGTCGCGTTCAGACTGCTCGCGCACCGTGTCCATGATGTCGTCGACAGTGATCTGGCCCACGAGCCGTCCGATGGAGTCCACCACCGGCATTGCCACGAGGTCGTATTTCTCGAAGTCGATCGCCACCTCGTCGATAGGGGTGTCGGTATGCACCTTGAAGGGGTCGGTCTGCATCACATGTCTGATCTTCGACACCGAGGGGTCGGTGATCATCTTCTTCAGCGGGAGAGTGCCTTTGAGCCGGTTGTCGTCGTCAACCACATAGACGTAGTATATCTCGTCGAGGTCGGCGGCCTGGCGGCGCATCTCCTTGAGCCCCTCGGGCATCGACCAGTTCTCGTTGACCGCGATGAACTCGGTGCCCATGAGGCCGCCGGCGGTGTCTTCGTCGTATTGCAGCAGGTCAACGATATCTCCGGCCTGCTCCACGTCGTCGATGTGCTGTATCACCTCCTCGCGGTCTTCCTTGTCGAGTTCCTGTATGAGGTCGACGGCGTCGTCGGTGTCGAGGATGTCGATAAACTGGCTGATCTGCTCCGGATCCATATGCTCGAGGAGTTTCTTCCGGTCTTCCTCGTCGAGCTCCATGAGCACGTCGGCTTTCTTCTCCTTATCGTCGATGAGATTGAAGAGCCATTCGGCCTGCTTCAGCGACATCTCGCGCAGTATCTCAGCGATGTCGGCAGGATGCAGGTCGGCTATCTCGGTCTGCACGGCGGCGTTGTCGGCGGCGTCGACCGAAGATTTGATTCTCTCTATATCTTCCTGGGTGAAATCCTTCATGTGGGCAGCGGTTCAAGTTTCAGACAAAGGTAGTCATTTTTTTTCAAAATGGCAAGAATAACGGTGAAAAGTGCAGGCGGTGAGTATGGCACCCGCCGCATCGGCCAGAAGGTCGGCAGGGTCGCCCGAGCGCCCGAGGTGCATTGCATTCTGCGCCAGTTCGGTGACTATGCCGAGCGCCACTGCCGCCACCGCGGCGGCTGCGGCTTCCTTTGCCGTGGTGGGACGCCACCCGTCGGTCCGGATCCGGTCGAGGAGTATGCAGAATGCGAACCCGCCGAACATGACGGCATGCACCACCTTGTCGGCATGTGGGAAAAGCTGTATGTCGTTGTCGCCCAGAGGACGCGAGGCCAGTGTGAGCCACAGTATGGCTGCGAGGCACACGGCGGTGAGGGTGAAGGCCGGCAGCCGCTCCAGTATTTTCTTTATCTTCTCCATATTGATTGAAATTTCGCGGGTTGATAGAAATTTCGCAGGCTCAACTTGAAGGTTAACTACGAAAAAACCAACTTCATGAAAAGTCATGAAGCTGGTCTTTGTCTTTCTCTCATCGCATTATGCACTCACCATGCACAGCGCATTTCAATTAAGATTATGCATTGTGCATTATGCATTATGCATAGTGTTTTAGCGGCGGATACCGAGTTCTTTCTTTGCGATGATGGCGCGGTAGCGGTTGATGTCCTTGCGGATCAGATAGTCGAGCAGGCTGCGGCGCTGACCTACGAGCGCTTTCAGTGCGCGTGCGGTAGCGAAGTCCTTGTGGTTGGACTTGAGGTGCTCAGTGAGGTGTTTGATACGGATCGAGAAGAGTGCGATCTGGCTTTCGGGGCTGCCTGTGTCGTTCTTGCCCTGGCCATACTTCTCGAAGATAGCCTGCTTTTCTTCAGTTGAAAGATGCATTTCTGTGAGAGTTTAAAAATTAAAAAAATAAGATTGTCGCCTTTCTTTAAAAGGCAGGCCCGGAGACTCTCTCTCCCGTGCTTGGCCCCCTTTTGTCAAAAGACGGCACAAAATTACAAAATTTCTCCCGTCCGTGCAAGTTTCCGGCTGAAATTCTTCGGAATGCGCCCCCTTTTGCGGACACACCCCGCCATTCAGGCGGGGCACCCGACATCATATCACTGCGGATGGAAAGA
>USNC01000310.1 GCA_900555915.1 uncultured Porphyromonadaceae bacterium
GTCATGACGTTTGCCATCGCCCTCGGAGAGAGCCTGGTCAAGCTGAGCCTGATGCTGCATCGCATCGCCTGCAAAGAGTAAGGTGGCACCCGGACGGGGTGTCACCAATGAGTCGGTCTGCTCCGGAACCGTTCCGGTGATGAACTGCAGCAGACTGAATACGAGGAGTGTGGTTGCGATATTCATGATCACTTCATCTGCTGGGTGGAGTAGGTGAATACGGTCTGCGCCTTGTCGAGGTTCAGGCGGCACATCGCCGGCTTGGATATGTAGGGAGTGCACTTCGTCACCGTATAGGTGGTGTTTGAACTGCTCGATCCGTAATAGTAGTTGTAGTAATTGTTGTTGGAAGAACTGCTCTCAATCGTCAGGTTTGCCGGGATCAGTGTGAACTCCATGTCTTCCTCCTTCGCTCCGGAGTCGATCAGGTCGATGATATACTGGCGCATCGAGGAGAATACATACCGTTTGTCGGTCTCGCTGTATGTGGCGTAGAAGGAATCCTTCATGTCAGGCAGAGAGTTTTTGGCAAGGAACTCGGCCAGTTTGGAAGTCTTGACCATGAGCAGATAGGGCGGGGGAGTGATGCCATAGTCGTTGGCTATCTCTTCCACCGGTATTGTAAAGGAGAGTCCGCTCACTACCGCGAGCTTCGATTGCGACTGCTTGTAGATGTCGATGAGTTCCTTGCCCGGGAAGCGAAGTTTCACACGATAGCCTCCGGGCGCAGTGATGAGAGGCGCACCCGATGCCGCCATATTCTGCAGATGGGCTGAAGGAGTGTATGAAATGTTGTTGCTGTTGAGCACTATGGGTGAAGTCTGGAACACACCTGTAGCGCCAACTTTTGTCTCTTCCTCCACCTTTGTCTCGTCATCTTCGGTAGTGACCACTTTCGTCTTCCATGAATAATATATCAGGAAGTTGGCGTCGCTGATGTTGGCTACACATCCCCGTCCGAACGACGGCTCTACATATATGCCGTGGAAATACTGCTCGAAGGTCTGCGGCCATTGGAACACCGACGGGTTCTCCTTGTAGGCCTGCACGGTCTTGAGCGCCATTTCCTTGGCCATCGGGATCTCGATGTTGATGAAGTTGAGCTTGGAATATATCGAGTCGCTCATGCCGAGCGCCGAGAGCGTGTAGCTCCGGCTTCCGATCGGCTCTGACGGATTGTAATATCCGGTAGGATCGAACGTGTTGTTGATGTCGGTCGGCAGGCTCTTGCTGAGTTGGAACACCCGCAGCTGCTGCGGCGCGAGGGAGTCGCCTGTGAGCTGCCCTCTGGGCACGCTGAGCACGAGTTTCATCGAATCCACCTGAGCGGTGTCGGGGATGGCGAGGCTTGTGGTGCACATCATGCGGCTCACGAAAGAGCAGCGCAGGTCCCCGTATTCCGGAACGCTTATACGTCCGAGAAGATTTGTGGTGCTTCTGGAGTCGATGGCTTTCTCATATTCGGTGACATATTTGATTTTCGGACATATCACCGGAATCTTGTTTTCCCCTCTGTACACAATCTGTTCCGACCCGTCCCATATCAGGGAGTCGAGCGCTATGTGCACTTCGTCGTTGGCGAGAGATCCGCCTACTTGTGAGACTCCGTCTTCACAGGAAGTCAGGGAAAATGAAAGATAGGAGGCAGCAAGCAGTGTCAGCGAGTTGCGGAGTGTATGGGAGACTGTCATTTAGTTGATAATTTGTCGTAAAATTCGATGTATGTGTCCAGACTTGATGCCTGGTCTTTGGTAAGGTAGGGTATGCCCCTCTCTTCCACAAGCGACAGCAGGGCGGCGTCCGGCTCGTCGGTCATGAAGATTACGCCGTCGGAGTTGTCTATCGCCATGCGGTGGAGAAGACTCGTGTCGAGTGCCATTCCTTCATATTTCTTGAGATATTCCTCATCCACGCCCTCTTCCTTGAGCCTGCGGAAGAAGCCTTCGTCGATTGCAGCGGAAATCTCGCCCGGAAGCACAGTGTAGACAATGCTTGAGTTCTCAAAAGTGGGGCTGTCGCCCATATGGCGGAGATAGACCGGTGTCATGGCCGACACCCATCCCTGGGCATGGATCACAGCCGGATCCCACTGCAGCTTCTTTGCTGTCTCGAGTGTGGATCGTGTGAAGAATATTATTCGCTGGTCGTTGTCATCACGGTTGCTGCCTACCGCGTCCTCGTCTGTGTCGAGTTTCTGGAAATAATCGTCATTGTCTATGAAATAGACCTGGGTGCGGGTAGGGTGAAGGCTCGCCACCTTGAGCAGAAGAGGATGATCATTGTCGTCGATCACCACGTTCAGGCCGCTTAGGCGGATCACTTCATGAAGCTGGTTGCGGCGCTCGTTGATCGAGCCCCAGCGGGGTGTGAATGTCCTCACCTCATAGCCTCTCTTATGTATGCCGGTGGCAACTTCCTTGCCCAATGTTGATATTTCTTCGGCCGGGAGATAGGGTGCCACCTCCTGTGCCACAAAAAGGAATTTTTTCTTCGCCATATTCGTAGATTTATCAAGCGTGCGGTTCGGCATTTGTGCCAATACCTGTCTCTTATACACATCTGACGCTGCCGACGATCTTACGCGTGTAG
>USNC01000311.1 GCA_900555915.1 uncultured Porphyromonadaceae bacterium
GGTCCATAATCCTTCCGCGCAAGAATGTGTTTTTAATGATATGAATGGTTTGATCATAGGCATAATTTTACCTTTTATCGGCACCGCATTAGGTGCGGCATGCGTGTTTCTGATGAAGAGAAACATGTCGCAGAGACTGCAGAAGATTCTGACAGGTTTCGCTGCCGGAGTCATGGTAGCGGCCTCCGTATGGTCGCTGATAATCCCCGCTATAGAAATGTCCGGCCACGACGGACTGCGCAGTGTGATGCCCGCCGCCGCGGGTTTTGTCGCGGGCATCCTGTTCCTGCTGCTGCTCGATGAAGCCGTGCCTCATCAGCATATAGAGAGCCCCACCAGCGAAGGACCGAAGTCGCACCTCTCGCGCACATCGAAACTGGTGTTTGCAGTCACACTCCACAACATACCTGAAGGGATGGCCGTAGGTGTGGCCATCGCGGCGGCGTTACAGCACAACGCATACATGTCCATGGCAGGAGCGCTGGCATTGTCGGCCGGCATCGCGATACAGAACTTTCCTGAAGGGGCGATAGTATCCATGCCCCTGCATGCCGCAGGCAACTCGCGGGCCAAATCTTTCGCCATCGGAGCTCTCAGTGGAATCGTCGAACCGGCAGGAGCAGTCTTGACCATCCTGCTCGCGTCGCTGATCATGCCGGTGCTCCCCTATCTTCTGGCGTTTGCCGCAGGAGCGATGATGTATGTGGTGGTGGAAGAACTAATCCCGGAAACGCAGCATGGCAAACATTCCAATGTGGGCACAATCGGGTTCACCGCGGGCTTTGTGTTGATGATGATTCTTGACGTGGTGCTCGGATAAACGGCGGCGATCCGATATGAACAGGACCGGACAGCCCGTAATCTGACGAGACAGTCAAAATATTTTTGGATATTTCGCAAATTAGGCTTATCTTTGCAATCAAAATCCAAAAATTCCAACGACAAACAATCTAACAGAAAATGAGACACGGAAAGATATTTCTGACAGCCCTGTCGGTAGCCGCCGGCCTCTCGGCCACCGCGGCCACCAACGATCTGGTGCTGAAGACCAACAAGGTGGGAGCTCCCATACAGCCGACAATGTACGGTATCTTCTTCGAGGATATCAACTACGGAGCCGACGGCGGCCTCTATGCCGAACTTGTGAAGAACAGATCGTTCGAGTTCCCGCAGACATTCATGGGATGGAACACATTCGGCAACGTCCAGGTGCGCGATGACGGTCCCTTTGACAAAAACCCGCATTACGTACGCCTCGGAAGCGCAGGACATGCACATAAGCACACAGGACTCGAAAACGAAGGATTCTTCGGGATCGGCGTCGAGAAAGACAAGGAATACAGATTCTCGGTGTGGGCACGCACTCCTGATGGAGGGAAAGCCAAGATCCGTGTCGAGCTGACTCACTCCGACTCATCCAAGGGACAGGCCTTCACCAAGTCTGATCTTGAGATATCAGGTAAGGAATGGAAAAAATACACCCTTATCCTCAAATCTTCGCAGACTGACCCGAAGGCACACCTCCGCATTTTCCTTACCAAACCTGAAGGCACCGTTGATCTCGAGCATATATCTCTCTTCCCGGTAGACACATGGAAAGGCCACGAAAACGGCATGAGAAAGGATCTCGCGCAGAAACTCGCCGACCTCAAGCCCGGAGTGTTCCGCTTCCCCGGCGGCTGCATCGTGGAAGGCACCGACCTCGACACCCGATACCAGTGGAAAAACACAGTTGGGCCGGTAGAAAACCGTCCGCTCAACGAGAACCGCTGGCACTACACGTTCACCCACCGTTTCTTCCCGGACTATTTCCAGACCTACGGTCTCGGATTTTATGAATATTTCCTCCTCAGCGAAGAAATCGGAAGCGAACCTCTTCCTATCATCAATGTCGGCCTCGCATGCCAGTATCAGAACAACGACCGCGACGCTCACGCATGGGGCGAAGACCTGCAGCCTTACATTCAGGACGCTCTCGACCTTGTGGAGTTTGCCAACGGTTCCACCGACACAAAATGGGGCAAGCTCCGCGCCGACATGGGACACCCCGAACCATTCAATCTGAAATTCATCGGCATTGGCAACGAACAGTGGGGCGAGGAATATCCCGAACATCTCAAACCATTCATCGATGCAATGCGCAAGGCTCATCCCGAAATAAAGATAGTCGGTTCGTCCGGACCGGACTCGGAGGGCTCCAAGTTCGACTATCTCTGGCCGAAGATGAAGGAATTGAAAGCCGACCTCGTCGACGAGCATTTCTATCGACCGGAAAGCTGGTTTCTCGCCCAGGGACGCCGCTATGACAACTACGACCGCAAGGGTCCGAAAGTATTCGCAGGAGAATATGCATGCCACGGAAAAGGACGCGGCTACAACCATTTCAACGCTGCCCTCATGGAAGCTGCTTTCATGACCGGTCTCGAACGCAATGCGGATGTGGTGCATATGGCCACTTACGCTCCTCTCTTCGCTCACGTGGAAGGATGGCAATGGCGCCCGGACATGATCTGGTTTGACAATCTCGAGAGCTACCCCACATGCAGCTACTACGTCTGTCTCTTATACACATCTGACGCTGCCGACGA
>USNC01000312.1 GCA_900555915.1 uncultured Porphyromonadaceae bacterium
ACGAGATCGCTCAGTGTCTCGTGGGCTCGGAGATGTGTATAAGAGACAGGCCAATGAGATGTGGCTGACATACGACGTCCGCATGGCGCCTACTTTCGTGACAGTCAACGGCAACACCGGCAAGAACACCGACATCTGGGATGAACTCTTCTTCGGTATCAACTCGGCCAACACCATCATCGAATCAGCCGAAATGGTGGCGGATGAGCAGGTGCGCAAGAATTGCCTCGCCCAGGCATACTTCCTCCGCGGCTACAATTTCTACTTCCTCACCACCCAGTTCGGTCACACTGTGCTTCAGACCGAACCCGTGAAGGGAGTGGTCCGCAACTATAAGCTCACTACTCCGAAGGAGTGTTGGGAACAGGTGATCTCCGACTTCCGCACGGCTTACGAACTTTTCGACGGCGAGAGCAACAGCCTGGCCGGAAAACCGATGAGCTGGACCAAGGCTACTGCAGGTCACTTCCTCGCCAAGGCTCTTCTCTTCGCCGCTTCAGAACGCAATAACGAATGGACCACCGAAGAGATGAGGAATGCCTACCTTAAAGAAGCTCTCGAGGCTGCAAACTACGTGATCAGCACCCGTCAGCTTGAGAAGAACGTCACAGACCTTTATGGCAACTGGACCGGCGAGAACTGCGATATCGAGAAGAGCGATGAGATTCTCATGGTGGCAGGCCAGGACGGCAACTTCGGTGGCCGCACCGCAGCCCGCAACCCCGGCGCTTTCTTCAACCCCCAGTTCTCTAACTTCGCCAACACCACTCTCGGTGGCATGCGTGGCTGTCTCACCGGCGGCAAGGACTTCCAGCGTTTCCGCCCGACAGAGTACACGCTCTCTGTATTCGACAATGCCAACGACGCACGTCTTTGGAAGTCGTTCGCCACTGTCTACGGTACCGCTGTGGAGTTTGACGGCGTTTACGACAAGGAAGATGCGACTAAGAATGTTGCGCCTGTGCATATCGGCGATCCTTCAGTAGTCTTCATCATCAACGACAAGGACGACCACACCTACGACAAGTTCAAGTTCGGCGCGAAGCGCTATCAGACTGACGCCAACTTCGTGGATGAGGCCGGTCGTCTGCCGGAAGGCGGTCGCAAGCAGACCCGCGACGGTGAGTCTACTTTCGGCCCCGCCAACACTCCTGTGCTCAACTCCTGGATTCTCTATCAGAACGGACAGTACATGGGCGACAATTTCGGCAACCTCAACACCAATGCTTATGGCGCTCACGGTGCGAATATGTTCCCCGGTGTCAGCAAGCATACGTGTGGCTATCTGAACGCATTTGCCGGTGACAACGGTTCGCGCGACATCATCATCGCCCGCCTCGGCGAGACCTACCTGATCCGTGCTGAAATCAAGGTGCGCCTCAACGACTACGACGGTGCAAAGGACGATATCGATGTGCTCCGCCGCCGCGGTGCATGGCATGAGGGTGAAAACCGCAGTTACTACGTAGATGGAGTTTATGAGGCAGCAAAGAATTGCTCTCATGTTTCCGGCAAGGCTGCGAATCCCAAAAAGAATGAGCCTTCCGGTCTTGAGGCCAACGACGGCTGGAACCTCGGTATGAACTCCTACTATCTGTCCAACCCCGATCTTGATGTCACCTATGCTTCCACAGAGGCTGAGATGGCTAACTGGACATGGGATAATCTCCCTGCCGAAGACGAGGCTATCCTCAGCAAGATCGGTGTGAACGGTAAGTTTGAGCGTGCGCTCCACTTCATTCTCAACGAGCACACCCGTGAGCTCGTAGGCGAATTCACACGCTGGGAGCACCTCTCGCGCACCAAGACTCTCGAGTCGCGTGCCGTGAAGCTCAACAGCGATGTCAAGTTCTTCGATGCCAATAAGCACTATCTGCGTCCGATTCCCCAGGTATTCCTCGACCAGCTTCAGAACGAAGACGGAACCAACCTTTCCGACGAGCAGAAAGCCGCTTGGCAGAACCCCGGTTATTGATCATTACGTCGGGCTGCCGGTAGGTTGAATCCGGAATGGATCTATTGTAATTAGTTGAACTTTTGATCTGTCCGGTAGCCTGATTGTTATTGATATTGTTATTGATAAGGCGCGTCGCGTTTGCGGCGCGCCTTTGATTTGTTGTTGCCTCAGGTCGGTGGTGGCGATAGTTGATGCACCTCTGCGAAAGCGGTATAACAATTTTTTATCGAAATTGTTCCGAAAAATGTAATTTTTTTTTGTCAATTCAAAAATTTATTCTAACTTTGCTTCCGAAAACGAACACTGAACTATAACTACTATCTTCACTAAGCCTTTCATCAGGCTTCTTTATTTGATTTATTAATGGACAAAGCTACTTCTTTCCAGGATTCTGTTTTAGACATGCAGGGCAATCTTCTTTCGTTTGCCCTCAAACTCACCCTGAATAGGGAGGAGGCTGAAGACCTTGTGCAGGACACCACGCTCAAGGCCTTGAACAACGAAGACAAATTTGTCGCCAACGCCAATTTCAAAGGGTGGATGCTCACGATCATGCGCAATATTTTCATCAACAACTATAGGCTGTCTCTTATACACATCTCCGAGCCCACGAGACACTGAGCGATCTCG
>USNC01000313.1 GCA_900555915.1 uncultured Porphyromonadaceae bacterium
ATATAATCGCGGCTTCTGCCGAAGCGTTTCTCGATGCTGTGAACAAGGCATCCAGCCGGAATGAATCTAATTGACATGGACTGCTATGGGAAAAACTCTATTTGACAAAATTTGGGATGCGCATGTAGTGGCGGACACTGGCGGGGATCAGGTTGTCTTATACGTCGACAGGCATTATTGCCACGAGGTGACATCGCCGCAGGCTTTCGACGGATTGCGCAGCCGCGGACTGTCGGTGTTCAGACCGGAGCGCACGCTCTGCATGCCCGACCATAATATCCCCACTGTGAGGCAACATCTGGAGATAGAGGATCCGGTGTCGCGGATGCAGGTGGATGCCCTGAGAAGGAATGCCTCCGAATTCGGACTGCGCCTTTTTGACATAGGCGATCCTGACAATGGTATCATACACGTGGTCGGCCCCGAGAAGGGTTTCACTTTGCCCGGGCTTACAGTGCTTTGCGGCGACAGCCATACGTCCACTCACGGCGCATTCGGATGTGTCGCATTCGGTATTGGCACTTCCGAGGTGGAGATGGTGCTCGCCACCCAGTGCATTCTTCAGCAGAAACCGAAGACCATGCGCATATGTGTGGAAGGGGAACTTGGAGACTGTGTCACGGCCAAGGATCTGGCGCTGTATCTGATAGCCGGCATAGGTACGGACGGAGCCACCGGATATTTTGTGGAATATGCCGGAAGTGCCGTGCGGTCGCTTTCGATGGAGGGGCGCATGACTCTGTGCAATATGTCGATAGAGATGGGAGCCCGTGGTGGTCTGGTGGCTCCCGATGATGTCACTTTCAGATATGTGGCGCAACGCGGTGCACTTCCTTCAGGCGAGGATCTGGAAAAGTCGGTAGCCTATTGGCGAACTCTGCCAAGCGACGATGATGCAGTGTTCGACCGAGAGTTGCATTTTGATGCCTCCGACATCACTCCGCGTATAACATTCGGCACCAATCCGGCAATGGGAATCCCGGTGGATGGTTGCATTCCGGATACCGTTTCCGGTTCGTCTGCGGAAGAATCAGTGACAAAGGCATTGGAATATATGGGTTTCAGACCGGGGCAACGGCTTCTTTCCACGCCGGTGGACTATGTCTTTCTCGGCAGTTGCACCAACGGACGCATTGAAGATTTCCGTGCGTTTGCGTCGGTGGTGAAGGGTCATTCAAAGTCTGACAATGTGGTGGCCTGGCTTGTGCCGGGGTCGGCCGCGGTGCTCAGACAGATACGCGAGGAAGGGCTCGACCGCATACTTGCCGATGCCGGATTTGATGTCAGGCAGCCGGGGTGTTCGGCGTGTCTTGCCATGAATGGCGACTGTGTGCCCGCCGGCAAGCTTTGTGTATCCACATCCAACAGGAATTTCGAAGGTCGTCAGGGAGCAGGCGCGAGGACAATTCTCGCAAGTCCTTTGGTGGCGGCTGCAAGTGCACTCACTGGAGTATTGACCGATCCCCGCAGCATATTATGAATCCGGGTCTAAAACGACAGTATCCGTATGAAAAAGAAATTTGAAATAATAAGAAGCAGATGTGTCCCGCTCAATGTCGAGAATGTGGATACAGACCAGATAATACCCGCAAGGTTTCTGAAATCGACTGCCAGAGAAGGATTCGGCGATTTGCTTTTCCACGACTGGCGATTCGATTCAGATGGCAAGAAGATTGCAGATTTTGTGCTTAATGACTCCCGTTATTCAGGCGAGGTGCTTGTGGCTGGCAAGAATTTCGGATGCGGCTCAAGTCGCGAGCATGCAGCCTGGGCTATCGCCGATTATGGTTTCAGGGCTGTGATATCCAGTTTCTTCGCTGATATCCACAGGAATAACGAACTCAATAATTTTGTGCTGCCCGTGGCGGTTGACCAGGGTTTCATCGACCGGTTGTTTGTTTCCATAGCGGAAAGTCCGGACGCTGAGGTGACCATTGACCTTCCGGCGCAGACGGTGACAAATGAGGCGTCGGGAGAGGTCGCACACTTCGACATCAATCCCTATAAAAAGCACTGTTTGCTTAATGGACTCGACGATATAGACTACATCATGACCAGAAGGGATGAGATAGAGCGGTTTGAAAAAGATAAGACACCTTATAAACATATACCAACGCTTCCGTGATCGGGAGCAGTGAAAACTTTATACCAACTTTATGCCATGAGATTGAATATTGCAGTTTTGCCGGGCGATGGAATAGGGCCGGAGATATCGAAAGTTGGAGTAGACGTGCTGCGCGCCGTGGCGGAAAAATTCGGACATGATTTCCGTTTTGAATACGCGGAGGCCGGAGCTGCGGCCATCAGGGCAGTGGGAGATCCGTTTCCTGACAGCACGTTCGATACCTGCCGCAGGGCTGATGCCGTTCTCTTCTCCGCTGTAGGAGATCCGGAGTTCGACAATGATCCCGCTGCGCCTGTTCGTCCCGAACAGGGGTTGCTCGCCATGCGCAGGAAACTCGGCCTCTATGCCAATATCAGACCCATAATGACCTTTCCCGAACTTATCGGAAAGTCGCCGTTGCGGGCCGATGTAGTGCGTCTGTCTCTTATACACATCTGACGCTGCCGACGATCTTACGCGT
>USNC01000314.1 GCA_900555915.1 uncultured Porphyromonadaceae bacterium
CATGTATGACAACATGATGCTTGAGATGAACGTGATACACGCCGCCTGGCTCAACGGATGCAGGAAACTTGAGTTTCTCGGCAGTTCATGCATTTATCCGCGCATGGCACCGCAGCCCATGCAGGAATCCTGCCTGCTGACCGGCGCTCTCGAAAAGACCAACGAAGCGTATGCCCTGGCCAAGATAAGCGGACTGAAATACTGCGAGTTCCTGAACCGCCAGTACGGCACGGACTTCATATCGGTGATGCCTACCAATCTATATGGGCCCAACGACAACTACCACCCGGAACACTCACACGTGCTTCCAGCCCTGATCAGGAGATTCCACGAAGCCAAGGAAGCAGGGCTAAAGGAAGTGACATGCTGGGGCGACGGATCTCCTCTGCGCGAGTTCCTGTATGTCGACGACCTCGCCAACCTCTGCGTGTTTTTAATGAACCACTACAGCGGCAACGAGACAGTCAATGCCGGCACCGGAAAGGAACTGAGTATAAAGGAACTTACGGAACTCGTAGCACAGACCGTGGGCTACAACGGAAAAATACTGTGGGACACATCCCGCCCCAACGGCACACCACGCAAACTTCTCGACGTGAGCAAAGCAAAAGAACTCGGATGGACATACACCACCGAACTCAGCGACGGCATCAGGCTCGCCTATCAAGACTTTATCAACAATCCAATGAGAGCAGAAAGATGAGACTCAGCAGAATAATCGCAATCGTCGCCATAATCGCCGGCGGAATACTGTCGGGAGCAGCAGGAGTCAGCAAACAAGAACTGATCAATAAATACCGGAGCCAACTTCCGGGACTGACCAATGCCCGCGACAGTGTGAAGACACTCTATTATCTTTACGATCTTTCCGACCGCAACGGCCAGAAAAACATAGCCTGGCAGATATACGAGACAGCCGGAAGAGCCGAGGACCTGAACTCGCAGATGGATATGCTGCGCAATCTCGCAGTGTTCAACTACAAGAACGACTCCATAATAAGAACTCTTCAGACTCTTGCCGACAAAATACCTAATGAAGACGCCCGCGCAGCCACCAAGACATTCATATTCAACCAGCAGGTGAGCTCGCAATGCGGCATACCGGAAGACTCAAAACTGAGTTCCATGCTTCTCGACAGCATCATCAACTCCCACAATCTCCAGGGCAACAACATCTACGACCGCATAGCGCTTCTCTACCAGATCATTCAGTATATCGGCGTAGAATCCGAAGGTTCGCTTTTTGTGGAGTGTCTTGACAAATACGCATCCATGATCGACCAACTTCCGGAAAGTGACTTTCCGCTCAAGAACCAGTTTTACGTCACAAGCGCGCAGTTCCACTCGCGTCCGGGAGGCGACCAGCGCAGGGCGGTGATCTACGACAGGAAACTGCTTGAGATCACAGACATGCTCAAGCAGATGTATATGAAGCAAAACCGCACCCACCGCAACTATGACGACCTGCGATTTGTATCCTACCGCCGCATCCTGAGCAACTTCAAGGTGCTGAGCCAGGCCGAGATAGAAGAGACCTACGACAGCCTAATGATGCTGCGCGCACGCAATTCGGACGTCCAGCGCACTCTCGATTCCGACCATAGGGTGTATGCCTACTATCACTATGCCAAAGGAGAATACAAGGAAGCCCTGGAAGCCATCAAGAAAGCACTCGCCTACGGCAACACCAACGTGTATCAGCGGCTCAAGCTCTACGATATGCTCATCAACACCGCAAAAAAACTGGGCGACAGAAACACGCTGGTCGACGCAATGGAAAACTATATCAAGGAAGAACAGCTTGTGGACAGTATGCGCAGAATCACCAACCAGCGTGAAATAATGCTACGCAACAGCATATCAAACGCCCCTCTGCTCACAGACTATTCCTCCACGAAGACAACAAGGAAAACCAAAGGCGTGGAAATAGCGTTGATCGTCATCTCCTCGCTTCTGGCTCTCACTCTGACTGTGTATATGATTCTCTACATAAGGCTCAAACGGAAAACCCGGAAATGCTATTGATTTCTGACGGCATCGCACAGCCACTTCCCTACGGCACGTGTGCCGTAAGCCTTGCATGATGCGGCAGCGATGTCGGGAGTCACCACTCCAGCCGCAATCGACATATCGACTGCTCTTCTGACAGCGTCCGCCTCTGCCGAAAGGGAGAAATGATCAAGAAGCATAGCTGCGGAAAGCACCTGTGCAAGCGGATTTGCCACATCACGGCCGGCAGCCTCAGGCCATGAGCCATGTACCGGCTCGAATACCGGAGTGCCATCACCTGTCGAAGCCGACGGAAGCAAGCCCATCGATCCGCTTATGACACTTGCCTCATCGGTGAGGATATCTCCGAAAGTATTCTCGGTCACTATGACATCAAACCAACAAGGATCCTGGATAAGACGCATCGAGGCATTGTCGACAAACATATAGTCGGTGACAATATCGGGCCATTCCCGTTCCTTTTCCTTTGCGACCCTTCTCCACAGCCTGCTGGAGGCAAGCACATTCGCCTTGTCCACGACCTGTCTCTTATACACATCTGACGCTGCCGACGATCTTACGCGTGTAGAT
>USNC01000315.1 GCA_900555915.1 uncultured Porphyromonadaceae bacterium
CGTCGGCAGCGTCAGATGTGTATAAGAGACAGCTGATGACTTGCCATGCGGCAAAAGGCCTGGAGTTCAAGCATGTCATAGTGGTAGGGGTGGAAGAGGAACTGCTTCCGTCGGCCATGGCCATGTCGTCGGCAGATGATGTGGAGGAAGAGCGGAGACTGATGTATGTGGCCATGACGAGAGCCAGGGAGACATGTATGCTCACCTATGCGAAGACACGTTTCCGCAACGGGCAGACAGTGCAGACGCGTCCGTCGCGATTCCTAAGCGAGATAGGGCGCAAATATGTAAGAATCGAGACATCTTCAGATATCCCTGACAGCACACCGTATTCCGGATTCTCATCCGGATTCTCAAATCCGGCAGGCCGTTATGGAGCGCGCCAGAGGCATTATGTCCAGGACAAACCGGCTACGACAGCCTCCACCAGAACTTCATATACAAGACCCACCGCGACATCGGCAGACAATGCCCGCATGCCGGGAACACATGGGCCGGAGGAAGTTCAGGCCGGCACGCGAATCCTTCACGGCAAACTGGGAGAGGGCGTGGTGTTGAAACTTGATTTCGTGATGGGAGAGGGGGTGATAACAGTGCGTTTCAAGCAGGCCGGCGAAAAGAAACTCTATCTGCGTTTCGCCCAGTTTACGATATTGTGAAAATCTTGAACATCAGTTCCTTCTGCAGGTCATATTCATTCTGTAGGGAACCGATGCCCTTGCTCCTGCAGTCAAACTCCCTGAGGGCAGACACAGCAGCCATGGCCTGGCGCGGAGAATATCTGTTGAGGCCCTCGCGTATCTCGCGCAGGGCATACGGCGATTTCAGCTGCAGGGCTTCCATGAGACTGCGTTCAGACTTGTCGGGAGTGTAATGGGCCACAACGAGCTGACTGAAAAATTTGAACAGGATTCCGGTGGTCAGCACGCTTGGATTGTTTTTCGGATTCTTGCGGAAATAATCGAGGATGCGCAGTGTCCTGGGATAGTCTTTAGTGGCAATTGCCTTAGTCAGTTCAAAATTGTTGAACTCTTTTGAGATTCCGATGTTTTCCTCCACCATGGCAGCGGTGATTCTTGCCCCGTCCGACCCTGCGGCCACTATCAGTTTGTCTATCTCACCGAATAGTTTCTGCAGAGAGTTGCCGATGTAATCAATTAGAATCTGCACGGCCTGCTCTTCAATAGCCACCTTTTTCAGACGGCAGTATTCCTTTATTGGGGCGGCGAGCTGATGGTCTTTAATCTTCGGGCTTTTGAACACGACAGTTCTGTCGCTGTGTTTCGCCGCCGCCTTCATCAGGGCGGATGTCGGACTAAGGTTGTCACCTTTGTAGGCCAGTACGAAAATTCCCTTGCGGTTGGGTTGGGCCACGTATGCGGCGAGTCTGTCGAGCTGCGTCTTACTGCCCTGGCACGTCTGGGCTTCCTTAAGCATTACCATCTGGCAGTCGCCCATCACGGGATATTGCTGCGCGCTTGCGATTACAGTCTCAAGGTCTGAGTCGGCGCCATAGAATACCATCTGATCGAATGATTTATTTTCCTCGCTGACCACTGTGCGCTCAAGCGCGTCAGCGATCAGGTCGATATAATAGGGTTCCTCACCCATTAGAAGATATACGGATGCGAAGTCGCGTTTCTTGATTCTGTCGAGAATGTCGCGGTATGAAGGGTCATTGCTTGTTTTCGGTGGCATGGTCAGTGAGGTGTGTTAGTGTAGTGAGTCGATAGAGTTCTGATTGATGTTGTCAGATCCGTGGCGGCCGTTCAGGCGGAAGCGGAGCAGATACAGACTGAGAGCGACAGCCGACGCGCTCAGGAGCGCCCAGACCGGAAACCCGCCATCAGCGACACCGACAGTGTCGAACTGACCGGACAGATATCCTTTGCTGATGAGCCATGTGGAAATGATGACGAGGCTGTTGTTGAGCGCATGTGCGAAAGAGTTCACCCAAATACTACCGCTCCACCAATAAAGATAGCCGAACCAGGCACCGAGCAGGACGCGGGGTACAAATCCGAAAAACTGAAAGTGAAGCAGGCTGAAGACAAAGGCTGAAGACCATATCGCCGCGTGATGATTCACC
Source organism: uncultured Porphyromonadaceae bacterium (assembly GCA_900555915.1). Classification (GTDB taxonomy): domain Bacteria; phylum Bacteroidota; class Bacteroidia; order Bacteroidales; family Muribaculaceae; genus Lepagella. Next base: position 2,090 of record USNC01000315.1, read on the forward strand.
TTGCAATGCAGAAGCATGCGCTGCATGGCGCCTCTGAAGAAGAACTCCTCTCCGATGCCGGTGAGAACCCCGATGACGAGGATATTGACAATAAGGTTGGTTATGGAGGTATTGCCAAGCAGGCTCTCGGTCTGAGAAGCGGCGAGGCGCTCCATTTCGCGACACCATTCCTCAAAAGAAGAAAAAGCGGCGGGGAGATGTATGTTCTGATTCCAGTCAATGATCTGGTTGAGCGCGGGAACGCCGAGCACATATATCAACAACGCAACGGAGATCATGAAGGCTGAAGGCCTGGTGTCAGCGCCGACGGCATTAAGAGCAGGCTTTCTGAAGCAGATTCGCCAAGCCAGCACAGAAGGGAGAATGAATGCGAGGATATTCTGGGCCGAGAAGACCAGCCATTGTCTTGAATCGCCTCCGACGGGAAGATATGTCCTGTCTCTTATACACATCTGACGCTGCCGACGATCTT
>USNC01000316.1 GCA_900555915.1 uncultured Porphyromonadaceae bacterium
GCGGTACAGACGCTGCGTCTCGCTCAGGAAAATCGGAATGTAGTCGGCGTAGCCGCTCTGCGTCACTTTGCGGACGTTGCCGCCCACGAAGAACGAATCGAGCTGGAATACGCCTTCGAACTTCTCGTCGGCATAGGGTGCCGGGCCTTCGGTGTGCAGGTGGTGGATGTGGACATCCTTCAGTTCGCCGGCCTCGCCGCGTGCGCACATGGCGTTGATCAGGCACTGGGGAGCCGATGCCACCGAGCTGAGGTGGACATGGTCGCCCGATTTGATGACCTTGACGGCCTCTTCCGCAGTCGTAAAATGGATTGGGTTAGTCATTACTGCCAAAAAATTGTAAGTAGTTGTTAGTTTTATGGGTTACTTGCGTTTCACTTCCACCTGTTCGTATCCCTCGACGATGTCGCCGACGCGGATGTCGTTGAACGACTCGATGTTCAGACCGCAGTCCTGTCCGACCACGACCTCCTTGACGTCGTCCTTGAAGCGCTTGAGCGAGCCGAGTTCTCCGGTGTAGACCACGATTCCGTCGCGGATCACGCGCACATGGCTGCGGCTCTTGATCTTGCCGTCGCGCACGATAGCGCCGGCGATTGTGCCCACCTTCGAGATGTGGTAGGTCTGGAGCACTTCTGCCGTGCCGGTGATCTCTTCCTTGATTTCCGGGGCGAGCAGACCTTCCATGGCCTGTTTCACTTCCTCGATCGCTTTGTAGATCACAGAGTAGAGACGAATCTCGACACCTTCCTTCTCAGCCTCTTTCTTGGCTGCGCCTGAAGGACGCACCTGGAAGCCGATGATGATGGCGTCGGACGCGGCTGCGAGCGTCACGTCGCTTTCCGATATGGCACCCACACCCTTGTGCAGCACATTGACCTGAATCTCAGGCGTGGAGAGTTTGATGAGAGCGTCGGAAAGAGCCTCGATCGAGCCGTCCACGTCGCCTTTCACCACGAGGTTGAGTTCGTGGAAGTCGTTCAGGGCGCGGCGGCGGCCAAGTTCCTCAAGTCCGAGGCGCTTGGTGGTGCGGAGTCCGAGTTCACGCTGCAGCTGCTCGCGTTTCGACGCTATCTCGCGCGCCTCCTGTTCGGTCTCGAGCACGTTGAAAGTGTCGCCTGCGGCGGGCGCTCCGTTAAGGCCGAGTATGAGCACCGGAGTTGATGGTCCAGCCTCCTTCACGCGCTGGTTGCGCTCGTTGAACATAGCCTTGATCTTGCCATAGTGAGTGCCGGCGAGTATCACGTCGCCCACGCGGAGCGTGCCGTTCTGCACCATCACCGTAGCCACGTATCCGCGGCCCTTGTCGAGCGATGACTCGATGATCGAGCCGATGGCTCGGCGGTTGGGATTCGCCTTAAGGTCGAGCATCTCGGCTTCGAGAAGCACTTTCTCCATGAGTTCGTCCACACCGATACCTTTCTTGGCCGATATGTCCTGGCTTTGGTATTTACCGCCCCAGTCCTCGATCAGATAGTTCATTCCGGCGAGCTGCTCCTTGATCTTGTCGGGGTTGGCCGTGGGTTTGTCTATCTTGTTGATGGCGAATACCATGGGCACTCCGGCAGCGGTGGCGTGGTTGATAGCCTCTATGGTCTGGGGCATCACGTCGTCGTCGGCCGCCACTATGATGATGGCGAGGTCGGTGATCTTGGCGCCGCGGGCACGCATGGCGGTGAACGCCTCGTGGCCCGGGGTGTCGAGGAATGTGATGTGGCGTCCGTCGGCCATCTTTACGTTGTAGGCACCGATATGCTGCGTGATGCCGCCGGCTTCTCCGGCGATCACGTTGGCGTTTCTTATATAGTCGAGCAGCGAGGTCTTGCCGTGGTCCACATGGCCCATGACAGTCACGATCGGGGGTCTTGCTATGAGGTCTTCCTCAGAGTCTTCCTCGGTGGCAATCGCGTTGGTCACCTCGGCGCTCACATATTCAGTGGAGAATCCGAATTCCTCGGCCACGATGTTGATAGTCTCGGCGTCGAGACGCTGGTTGATCGAGACCATGACGCCGAGATTCATACAGGTGGCGATGACGTTGTTGACGGGAATGTCCATCATCTGGGCCAGGTCGTTGGCGGTCACAAACTCCGTGAGCTTCAGCACCTTGCTCTCTGCTGCTGCGGCGGCAGCGGCGGCTTCCTCACGGTTGTGGAACTCCTCGCGCTTTTCCTTTCTCCATTTCACAGCCTTCTTGGTCTGCTTGTTGGTGAGGCGTGCGAGGGTCTCTTTCACCTGCTTCTGCACGTCTTCGGCGCTGACCTCCTGATGCTGCGGCTGGCGGTTGCGGTCGCCGCGCTGTTTGTTGCGGTTGCGGTCGCCGCGGCCTTGTCCGCCCTGCTGGTTGCCCGGTTTTGACCCTTGCTTCTCCGGACGCTGGTTGGTGCCCTGCGCGGCGGCCTTGTCGATGTCGACTTGAGCAATCTGCTCGTTGACTCCAACACGAAGAGTTTCGAAAAGCTCTTCTACAAGTCGCCCGTCACCTCCGTGAACATTTCCGGTCTGTCTCTTATACACATCTCCGAGCCCACGCGACACTGAGCGATCTCGTAT
>USNC01000317.1 GCA_900555915.1 uncultured Porphyromonadaceae bacterium
TCTACACGCGTAAGATCGTCGGCAGCGTCAGATGTGTATAAGAGACAGGTTTTTGTCTCTTCCATAATTGATTATTTTTATATTGTTTTTCTTAGTATTAAATGTTGGGGCTATTGGGCCAATTGGGCTAATTGGACTAATTGGACTAATAGGTCCAATTGGTTTAAAATTCAGTGAAGCAGAAGGGGAGAAGTGATTTCACGGAGGGGAAGATATAGATGTCGTCGGCTCCGTAGAGTATCACTTCCATATCGCCGTAGAGATGCTCATATTCGAGGAGCGCCTGCCTGCAGGCTCCACACGGGGAAATAGGCTGCGCCTGAAATGGAGCCTTGTCCCTGTCGGCGTCGGAATATCCGGCGAGATTCCTCGCCGCTATGGCTATTTTCCGCATCGGCACTCCCGGATACACCGCCGAGGCATGGAAACAGGCTGTGCGCTCGGCACATAATCCGGAGGGATAGGCTGCGTTTTCCTGATTGCTGCCGCTGGCTATGTCACCATTGTCCATCAGGATCGCAGCCCCGACGTTGAAGCGGGAGTAGGGTGTGTAGCTTGTGAAAGTCATCTCCTTCGCTTTCTCCACAAGTCGGCGGTCGGTGTCGGATAGTTCATTTTCCTTCACTGCCCTATAGTTGATTTCTATCTTTTTTTCTCTCATATCCAATCGTTGTTATGGTCAATAAGCGGCTGCCGGCGACACCCGCTGACAACCCTCACCTTATTTAATAAACAATTTTTTTGCAATTCTGTAGGTTAATCAATTGCAAAAATCACAAATTTATATTACCTTTGCATCTGAAAACGGATAAGGATGGAGGTCTGCCTCTGTAGTTCAACGGATAGAATAGAAGTTTCCTAAACTTTAGATAGGGGTTCGATTCCCCTCGGAGGTACTGATTTAAAAGCTTTTGCAATTTAAATAAGCCTCGGTTTCCGCAGTTGGAAACCGAGGCTTGTCAGTTGATGGAGTGTTATGAAGACAGGTCTTGTGCTCGAAGGGGGCGGGATGCGGGGATTGTTCACAGCCGGCGTTATCGACGTGATGATGGAAAACGGTATCGAATTCGACGGACTTGTGGGTGTGTCGGCAGGATCGAGTTTCGGATGCAACTACAAGTCCAGGCAGCCGGGACGCGTGATCCGCTACAACATGGCGTATTCAAAAGATCCGCGCTATATGGGAATCCGCTCTCTTGTCACCACCGGTAATCTGGTGGGTGCCGAGTTTGCCTATCATACCTTGCCCATGCAGCTTGACATTTTCGATACAGACACATTCGAGAGCAACCCGATGGAGTTCCATCTCGTATGCACCGATGTGGCCACCGGACTACCTGTGTATTACCGCATGGACCGTGTGGATTATGAATCGCTCGAATGGCTGCGCGCTTCGGCTTCGATGCCCATCGTGACACGCCCGGTGAAGGTAGACGACGGACGGCTGATGCTCGACGGCGGCATCAGCGACTCCATACCTCTCGAATATTTCCGGAAATGCGGGTTTGAAAAGAATGTGGTGGTGCTCACGCAGCCGCGCGACTACCGCAAGGCTCCGGCTCCGAAATGGCTGTTCCGGCTTCTTATGCCTCACGAGCCGGCAATCGCCATGGCGATGGGAAGAAGACACCTCATGTATAACTCCCAGCTCGACTACCTTGCCGCGCAGGAAGAATCCGGCTCCACCCTCGTCATAGCCCCCGAAGCTCCCCTCCGCATAGGCAGGACTGAGTCTGACTCCTCAAAAATGCTGCAGACCTACCGTATCGGGCGTGAGACAGCGGCCGGAAACCTCGACCGAATCAGACAGTTTTGTTTTCAATGAAGTTATTTAATAATATAGTCATTATGAAGAGATTCATAGCAGCCTCGCTTCTTTCATTATCCGCGCTGATGGCCGGTGCTCACTCCCATGGTGGAAGATGTCATGAGCATAACTATTGTTCGGACCACGCCCACAGCGGCATGTTCTCCGACCTTACCGTCGGTCTGCAGACCGGATGCGTCGACCCTGATTTCGGTATCGCAATCAAAGCCGGCTACAGACTTAATCTTTACGAAGGTCTCAGTTGGAACATCATCAGTGCCGGCGCTGAAATTGGTGTGACATATGCCGACGTCAACCTGCGGTTTATGTCTGGCCTGCGCTACAATCTGCCGTTCTGCCTGAACAGCAAGACGGTCTACGTGAATGCGGATTTCGGCTACGGCTTCTCCACCAGCGACACCGCCTTCGGAGGTTTCGCCTATGAGATAGGTGCCGGCGTGAATTTCTCACGCACCATATCGCTCGGAGTGGCTTGGGAAGGCTCCGTATGGGACTATCACCTCCAATATGGCATATACGACCTCTCGATGAGAGGCAACTTCGGCATAATAGGCCTAAAACTCGGAATTAATTATTAATTCAAGTTTCGCAAGCTCAACTTGAAGGTTATAAGGTGATAAGGTTATGAGGTTAGTTTATGTGCAGCTCCTCTCCGGGTCTTTATCTGAGGTGTGTTCCTGTCTCTTATACACATCTCCGAGCCCACGAGACACT
>USNC01000318.1 GCA_900555915.1 uncultured Porphyromonadaceae bacterium
AAGAGACAGGATCTATGCTCCATTTGACCTTCCCGATATGGAGAATTATCTGGGGAAATGGCAGGAAATGGCCCGCAGCAACGGTCTGGACGGTATTTATTTTATCGGGCAAATGCTGAAGAACATATCTTCGGAAAAAATAGATTTCCTGCTGTCGCACGGCTTTGACGCGGTGAATACGTGCAGACTCTTCGATGTGTGGTTTAAGAAAAGGACTCTCATGCAGCGTGTGAGAAGAATCTTCAACCGCACTGTCAGAAATGTACCTGGTATGATGGAATATGACCGGCTCGTGCCTGAATTCATCCAGGCCGAGGAACTTGACGACCGTGTGTTTCCGACAATGGTGCCGAACTGGGACCATACGCCGCGGAGCGGAGCCACGGGCACCGTTCTCGTCGGGGCGACTCCGGAGGCCTTCGGGCGGCATGCCTCTGAAATCATGTCGTGCGCCTCAAAGAAAACAAATCCCGTGGCTTTTCTCAAGTCATGGAATGAATGGGGCGAAGGCAATTATATGGAACCAGATCTGAACTACGGCACAGAATATCTTGAAGCCTTTCTTCAAGCAAAAAAATCATTGGGAAAATGAAGATATTCCTCATATCAAACATGTATCCTTCGTCTGACAGTCCCGGTTTCGGGGTATTTGTCAAAAACGTGGCCGATGGATTGCGGCCGCATGGCGTGGATACCGTCAGAAAAGCGGTGCTTAAGGGTAGAACTGTAGGTAAATGGAGAAAAATACGCAAATATCTGAAGCTGTATGCCGATGTGGCGAGAGGCTTCTTTTCGGGATATGATGCCATATATATCCATTTCTGCAATCAGATAATTCCAGTGCTCAATTTCCTGTATGTCTTCCGAAAGCCAGACATAATTGTCAATTTCCACGGGGAGGATCTACTGTATCCGAACAACAGTTTCCATAAAAGGCTGGGACAGGCTACCGAAAAGTTCTGCCGCAGACATGCGACGGGAATTGTGGTTCCATCTTCATATTATGCGGATATCGTGGAGAGCCGGGGCCTTATCGACAAAAGCAGGATCATAGTGTCTCCTTCCGGAGGTATAGACAGGAGCAACTTCACTCCCAAGGATGTCTCCGAATTACCGGAGGAACTCGGCGACCGCCTGCATTTAGGATATGTCGGCAGGTTGGAGGAAGGCAAGGGTATCAGGGAATTCCTGACCGTAATAAGGCGAATGGCCGAGCGCGGAGTTCCCTTCAAGGCCACGATTGTGGGATATGGCTCGCTGATGCCCTTCACGATGCAGTATATCGGAATCCATGGCCTTTCCGACCTTGTGACTGTAGTCCCGGGAGCTCCTCAGTCCCTGCTGGGCGATTATTACAGGAGTTTTGACCTCCTGCTCTTTTTGAGTGTCAGACCGGAGGAAAGCCTTGGGCTGACGGGTCTGGAGGCGATGGCCTGCGGGACTCCGGTGGTGGGTTCCGATGTAGGCGGAATCGCATCGTACCTTTCCGACAAGGTCAACGGCTATATGATCCGGGATATTGAGAATACCGATGGTATTGTCGATGTCATAAGGCATTATGCGGCATCCGGAAGACGTGAAAGAATAGATATGTACAACAACGCCCTGGCCACAAGCTCGCGCTATTTTTCCGATGCTGTATGCTCCCGTCTGGCTTTGGACTTTAAAAGGCTTATGGCCAATGGATAAACTTAAGTTCAGTCCGCGAGCCATGATGAAAAACGCGGTTTCGCTATTCAACAGGATCCGCAGCCTTTCCGATGGCCTGTCGGCAAAGATCGGACGTTTGCGCCAATATGTGTATTCTGACAGATATTGCCAGAAATTCAAATGCAGCGACTGCTATTTCCTGCGGCCGATAGGGCTTGTGGTCGGTCCGGATTGTTTCTCGATAGGCGAGGGGAGTATTTTTGGAAAACATGCGTCCCTGACAGCATGGAGTTCCTATGAAGGCTTCGATTATTCTCCCCATGTCAGCATAGGCCCGAAATGCAACTTCGGCGACTATCTTCATCTCACTTGCATCGACAGCATCTCTATCGGAGCAGGTGTGCTCACCGGGAAATGGGTTACAATCACCGACAACAGCCACGGGACTACAGAAGAAATAGTTGAGTCGGTCGCCCCTCATGCCAGGAAACTTCATTCAAAGGGACCTGTGGTGATCGAAGACAACGTGTGGATTGGCGACAAGGTGACGATATTGCCGGGAGTCGTAATAGGTCGCAACTCCATCATAGGCGCGAATTCGGTGGTCACGGCGCCGGTGCCTCCCAACTGCGTTGCGGCCGGAATACCGGCGCGCGTAATCTCCCGCATATCCGACACTTAGATTGCTGCGGATGATTTTATTCTGTTGCTATACAATATTTCATTCGCAGGCAGCGTTACATTATTAATGTATATTAACAGGAAGTTTCTTTATGCCGCTCTTCAAAGCAGGGTGCATGAGAAATGGTAAGGATATAATGAATGCTTCCTTTCAGCCTGTCTCTTATACACATCTGACGCTGCCGACGATCTTACGCGTGTAG
>USNC01000319.1 GCA_900555915.1 uncultured Porphyromonadaceae bacterium
TCAGATGTGTATAAGAGACAGTCCGCACGCTGCTTTTCAAGGTGCTGCATCTGCAGGTGGGTGTGGACTGCGATTTCTATACGAAATACAAGGGCCTGACCTATCAGCCTGCCACGATGACTTTCTGCAATCAGGACGAGACCTCGCTCGGCGGCTATCCCTTCTGCAATGCCTACATAAACCTGAGGCTTTACAGATGCCGGTTCTATGTGATGATGAGCCATGTCAACCAAGGACTTTTCGGAAGCACCTTCAATCAGTTCTCGCTTCCCCACTATCCTATAAATCCCCGGCGTTTCCAGATTGGCATAGCCGTGGATTTCGCCAACTGACCGGAGTATGGGAATAAGATCTTATCATAAATCACGCAAGGGGCAGGCCGCGGTCTATGTGCTTCTGCTCCTTCTGGTGGCCGGAGCGATGGTGGGACTCCGTATGATGTCGCGCGGCCATGCCGCTGCCCCGGTCTCGACCGGCAGGGAAGCCGGTCCTGACACTATCCGTGCGGCACTTGTCTACGGCCCTGCAAGCTACAGGGTGCTGACGGCCTCGGACGGCGGCGACTCTATCGTGGGCGTCAATTATCATCTGCTGAAAGATCTCGGCGACTCGCTCGGGGTCGTGTTGGAGATACATCCTGTCATAGAGCGCGATGCGGCCCTTGCCAAAGTGGCCTCGGGCTATTTCGATATACTCGCCTCGCTCCCCGCCGACAATCATCTGAGAGAGAAGTTTCTCACTTCCACTGAGGTTTCGCTCGACCGGCTCGTGCTGCTGCAGCGCAAAGCGGGCGACGGATCGCTCAGGGCAAGGAGTGCCCTTGCTCTTGCAGACGATACGGTGCATGTGGAGAAGGGTAGCGCCGCTGTCAGGCGTCTGCTCAACCTGCAGAAGGAGATAGGAGATTCCATACACATAGCGGAGGAAGAGGGGCTGAGCGAGGAATATCTCGCCATGAAAGTGGCCTCGGGTGTGTGGAGGTATGCGGTGGTCAATGAAAAGACCGCGGCGGAGATGCGCTCGCACTATCCAGATCTCGACTATTCCACTCCTGTAAGTTTCACCCAGTTTCAGGTCTGGATTCTCGCGCAGGGCCGCGACTCCCTCCTCTCGCGCGTCAACGCTTTCCTGCGCTCCGCAAAACTTGAAAATACATAAACCTTTCCGCCCAGTATTCCCACACAAAATTTCATGAGGGGTGAGATTGTGAGAGGGTCGAACCTTTTTCGGCGGCCGCTTGTTCATAATTTATGTCAATAATATAGCATTTTATTGGTGCGTTTCTCTTAATTACAACTATGGAAAATAAAAATTTGGAAAAAGAGGCACTTAGATATCATAGATATCCGCGCCCCGGCAAGATAGAAGTAGTTCCTACAAAACCTTACGACACGCCTGAGGATCTGGCGCTGGCATATTCGCCGGGCGTGGCCAGTCCCTGTCTGGAGATAGAGAAGGACGAGGCTAAAATCTTCGATTACACCAACCGTGGCAACCTGGTGGCTGTCATATCCAACGGTACGGCAGTGCTCGGTCTGGGCGACATCGGCGCCAAGGCTTCAAAGCCGGTGATGGAGGGAAAGGCCCTTCTTTTCAAGATATTCGCAGGTCTGGATTCATTCGACATCGAGATTGATGAGAAAGATCCGAAGGAATTCATAAAGACCGTAAAACGTCTGGCTCCGACTTTCGGCGGCATAAATCTTGAAGACATAAAGGCGCCCGAATGCTTCGAGATTGAGACTGCTCTACGTGATGAACTCGACATCCCGGTGATGCACGATGACCAGCACGGCACTGCCATCATTTCTGCTGCGGCCTTGCTCAACGCCCTGTGCCTGCAGAAGAAAGATATCTCAAAGATACGTCTCGTGGTCAACGGTGCCGGCGCGGCCGCGATTGCCTGCACGCGTCTTTACTGTCAGCTTGGAGTGAAGCATGAGAATGTAGTGATGTGCGACAGCCACGGTGTGATCCGCAAGGACCGCGAAAACCTGAACGCTTCAAAGCGAGAATTCGCTACCGGGCGCGATCTTCACACGCTTGCCGACGCTATGAAGGATGCCGATGTGTTCCTCGGTCTGTCGGTGGCGGATGTGGTGACGCCGCAGATGGTGCTGTCGATGGCTCCCCGTCCGGTAGTCTTCGCTCTCGCAAACCCGTCGCCTGAGATATCTTATGAACTTGCAATCCATACGCGTCCCGACATAATCTTCGCCACCGGCAGGAGCGACTATCCCAACCAGATCAACAATGTGCTCGGTTTCCCATATATATTCAGGGGGGCTCTCGATTGCGGCGCAACCGAGATCAATGAGGATATGAAAGTGGCGGCGGCGCGCGCCATAGCCGAACTGGCCAGAAAAGAAGTGCCGGAAAGCATAGTGAAGGCTTACGGTATGGAATCGTTGGCCTTCGGACCCGACTATATTCTTCCGAAACCGTTCGACCGACGGCTTCTGACAGTCGTGGCGCCGGCTGTGATCGAGGCTGCGGAGGAATCTGGTGTTGCCCGCAAGCATATCGGGGA
>USNC01000320.1 GCA_900555915.1 uncultured Porphyromonadaceae bacterium
GGACAGATAAGGGTCAGGGCCAAGATAGACAAAATCGACAACAAGACACTCGCCATTCGCGAACTTCCGTTCGGAAAGACTACAGCCTCGCTCATCGACACCATCCTCAAAGCGATGGAGAAGGGAAAGATAAAGGTGAGGAAGGTGGACGACAACACTTCGGCCAACGCCGAGATCATAGTGCATCTCGCTCCCGGAGCCTCCAGCGACAAGACCATCGACGCCCTCTACGGCTTCACCGACTGCGAGGTGTCGATATCGCCCAACTGCTGCGTGATCTGGGATAAGAAACCAAGGTTCCTCTCGGTAAGCGACGTACTCCGCTTCTCCACCGACCACACACAGGCCATACTCCACCGCGAACTTGAGATAAAACTCAACGAGACGCTCGAAAGCCAGTTTTTCGCAAGCATCGAGAAAATCTTCATCGAGGAGCGCATGTATAAGGACGCGCAGATAGAACGGGCGGCCGACATGAATGAGGCCCTCGGGAGGCTTGACACACTCTTCGGTCCATACAAGGAAAAACTCTTCCGCGAGATCACCACCGACGACTACATGCGCCTGTGGGAGATCAAGATGGGACGCATCCTGAAATTCAACTCCGAGAAAGCCGACGAGAGGATAGCTATGCTTGACGCCAGGATAGCCGAGATCCGCGACAACCTCGACCATATCGTGGAATACACCATCAGCTGGTTCGCCCATCTCAAGGAGAAATACGGCGCGGCGTTCCCGAGGCGCACGGTGGTCAGAAACTTCGACTCCATCATAGCCACGAAGGTGGCCGAGGCCAACAAGCGCCTCTATTACGACAAGGAAGGTGGATTCATCGGCACCGGCCTCAAGGACGCTGAGTTCAAGTTCACATGTTCCGATATCGACGATGTGCTCGTGGTCTACCGCGACGGCACCTACAAGATCTCGAAAGTGCAGGAAAAGCTCTATGTCGGAAAGAAGGTGATCCACGTCGGCCTCTTCAAGAAAAACGACAAGCGGACCAGCTACAACGTGATATACCGCAACGGCAAGGCCGGCGTCTACTATAAGAAACGCTTCTTCATCACCGGCCTCACACGCGACAAGGAATACAACATGACCAAAGGTGAGCCCGGCAGCCGCATAGAGTGGATGACGGTCAATCCCAACGGAGAGGCAGAGACAGTGAAAGTGCTTCTGAAAGACGAGCCGGGACCCGACGGACGCCGGCCGCGCAACCGCGAGGTTCTTGTGGATTTCGCCGCCCTCGACATAAAGGGAAAGGACTCGCTGGGCAATCTCGTGACTAAATATTCCGTTCAGTCGGTGAGTCTCGACAAGAAAGGGACATCGACTCTCGGCGGTCGCGACGTATGGTTTGACCATGACGTGCTGCGGCTCAACTATGACGGACGCGGAGAGAAACTCGGCAGTTTCCTCGGAGAAGACCTCGTGCTGGTCATCACCAAGCAAGGCGAGTTCTACACCACCGACTTCTCTGACGAGAACCATTATGAAGACAACATACTGCGCATAGAGAAGTTCCGCAAGGGAAAAGTGTGGACACTCGCGCTCTTCGATGCCGACCAGGGCTATCCATATCTGAAGCGTTTTGAGTTCGAGCCGTCGAAGAGTCCGCAGCGGTTTGTCGGCAACACCCCGGAATCTCAGCTGATACTGCTTACCGACACAGCATATCCGAGACTTCTCGTGACATTCGGAGGCAACGACTCCGTGCGCCCCGAGACAGAGATAAACGCAGAGGAATTCATCGCCGTCAAAGGATTCAAGGCCAAAGGGAAACGCATCACGACCTACACACTCGGAGAGATATCCGAACTGGAGCCGCTGCGACAGCCCGAAGCGGAGATCCAGGCTGAATCCGAGACCACCGAGGCCCCCGAGGATGAAGAGAGCTCTGAAAATCCGGAGAATGTCGAGTCACCTGAGAGCACTGAAAACAGTGAGAGTTCCGAGAACGCCGACATCTCCAACAATAGTCCGCATATTATCGAAGGCACACTCTTCGACTTTGAATGAAAATGAAATCCATCAATCCCCTCCGCTCTCTATTCTATTGTGCATTATGCATTGTGCATTGTGCATTGATCCAGTCGTGTGTCGACGACCACCGGCAGGTGAACGACCCGGTAGGCAATTTCGAGTCGCTGTGGCAGACGATCGACAGCCACTACTGTTTCTTCAGGGAGAAAGGCATAGACTGGGATTCGATCCACAGCGTGTACCGCCCGCTGGTAGACGACGAAACCGATTTCGTAGAGCTATACAGCATATGCTCGGCGATGCTCGACGAACTCAGGGACGGACACGTGAATCTCAGCTCGAGTTTCAATACTTCCTACTACAGGAAATGGTGGAGCGACTATCCGCAGGATTTCCGCCTGCGGACCATTCAGGAAGACTACCTGCATTTCAACTATCTCCAGACATCCGGAATATCGTATGCGATGCTTCCCGACACGATCGGCTACATGTACTACCCCTCTTTCTCCCTGTCTCTTATACACATCTCCGAGCCCACGAGACAC